>JAYVDQ010000423.1:0-5454 GCA_043749325.1 Chloracidobacterium sp.
GCCGTCAAAATTGCTCCGGGAATGGGCCTTGGAACTCTCAGGCATTCCGGAATGGCTCTTTATGGAATCGCGCGATACGGTAGGCGATAGCGCCGAAACAATGGCGTTGCTGTTGCCAAACACGACTGATATTGACGAAACGCCGCTTCATATTTTGGTCGAGGAGAAATTGCTGCCGCTCCGGGGCTCGGATATGACAAAACAGAAAGCCGCTGTGACCGAAGCCTGGTCACGGATGAATTATTCACAGCGGTTGGTTTATAACAAACTAATTACCGGCGCATTCCGCGTCGGGGTTTCACATCTGCTGGTCGTCCGGGCTCTTTCGCAGCTATCTGAGCTGCCAACCGATATTATCGCTCACCGTTTGATGGGCGAATGGTTACCGTCGGCGGACTTTTTTCGCGAATTGCTTGATCCCGTTCTCGAAACGGATGAGACTCCGATCGCACGCCCGTTTCCCTTTCATCTGGCCCATCAACTGGATTTTCCTATCGGCGATCTCGGCAAGGTCTCGGATTGGCAGGCGGAGTGGAAATGGGACGGCATCCGCTCTCAGGTTATAAAACGCCGGGACGAGATATTTATTTGGTCCCGCGGCGAGGAACTAATAATCGAGCGATTTCCCGAGATCGAAAGGGCGGCTCGCGAGTTGCCGAATGGGACGGTGCTCGACGGCGAGATACTGCCATGGCGCGACGAGCGAGTTCTGCCGTTTACGGAACTTCAACGCCGTATCGGACGCAAAAACGTCTCGGCCAAAATTCTCGCGGAGGTCCCAGTAATTTTGCAATGTTACGATCTCCTCGAATACGAGGGGCGCGATATTCGTTCATTTGAGTTCAAAACACGCCGCGAATTTCTCGAAGAAACGCTCTCAAACCTCAACGACGAAGCAAAAATGATTATCCGTGCGACCGAATCGGTTAAAACATCAACCTGGGACGATCTCGCCCGACGCCGCGAAGAGAGCCGCAGCCTCGGCGTCGAAGGTTTTATGCTCAAGCATCGCGACTCGCCGTACCGCGTGGGCCGTCATCGCGGCGATTGGTGGAAATGGAAAATCGATCCGCTTACCGTCGATGCAGTACTGATCTACGCCCAAAAAGGCTCGGGCAAACGGTCTAACCTTTTTACCGATTACACTTTCGCGGTTTGGAAAGGCGACGAGCTGGTGCCCTTTGCCAAGGCATATTCGGGGCTTACCGACGCCGAAATCCGAAAAATTGACAGATTTGTCCGTGACAACACGATCGAGACATTCGGCCCAGTGCGAAGTGTCAAGCCGCAGCTTGTTTTTGAATTGGCATTTGAAGCCATTCAACGCTCGACGCGTCACAAATCGGGCGTGGCCGTCCGATTTCCTCGCATTTCACGTTGGCGTGACGACAAAAAAATTGAGGATGCCGATTCGCTTGCTACCATTAACGAGATGCTCGACGCCTATCAGTCCGCCGTAAAATGAATAACGACCGTAGCTCAAGCGATTTTACAGAAGATGGAGCCGATCTATATCCGCATTTAAAGCTCACGAACGAAACATTCCCCCGAATTCTCGCCACCCGGCGGTTTGAAGATGATGGGGCTGAATATTACGGCGCCTTTCTAACCAAGACGGCTGTCCGCATCTTGATCGATTTCTTGAATCGAACATTTCGTTTGCGAAGCTGCGACATCCACATCGACGGCAGCTTTCCGGTGCCCTGTACGCAATTCTATTTAAAGCGATGCCTCGGGCCGTGCGTCCAAAATCTGTGCGGCCACGAAAGCTATCTCGAAATGGCCGGACTTGCCCGGCTGTTTTTGGCCGATCGCCGCGCTTTGCTGACAGCGGAGCTTAACCGGCGGATCAACCATTTCGCCGAGGAGCTGGAATTTGAGACCGCCGCCCAATGGCGCGACATCTTATTGGCGGTTGAAAACTACTGGGATAATCCGCGACTACAGGTCTGGCTCGACGACACAACCGATACATATGTGGCCGATGAGACCATCGCGGGCAGTTTCATTTATCTTGTTACGCAGCGCGGCCGCAAGATTTTAGGCCGCAAGATTTTTCCGCTTCCGCGCGGCGGGGGTGTCTCGCCGGATGAAGCAATGAAGCGGATAATTGCTTCGTTTTACCGGTTTCATTTGCCAAAGGAGATCCGCGTTTCCATGGATTTCGAAGGCCGTGAAAAGCTGGCCGTCGAGCTAAGCGAAAGATTTGGAAGGCCGGTAAAAATCGCGCTGACACGTCCCGACCGGCAGCTGGTCACATCGATCCGGGCGCTGCGCCTTGCACGATCCGAAAACGATCTCGAATTTGCAAAAGCGAAAGCGACTCCAAGACAGATCTCGGGCGAGTTAAAGCGGCTGTTTCGGCTTGCCGGGCTTCCTGACCGTGTTGAGGCATTTGACGTTGCGCATATTTCGGGCAAAAGCTTTGTCGCAGCCTCTGCCGTCTGGGAAAGCGGGCGCTTTTTGTCGGAAGAATACGAATTTCAAATCTCAGATAAACAGGGCGAGCTTGCGTCGCTGGCGGATGCTGTCCAACATCGCCTTATCCAGCCGGGCCGCGTTCAACCCGATATCGTCCTGCTCGACGGTGGCAAGACCCAAATGAGCGCCGTATTAAACGAGCTGAGAAAAACGCCTTTATCCATTCCAATTGTTGGTGCCGTCAAACCTCGCGGGCATCACTCGTCGATAGCGTATTTTCTCATGGTCGGCAACAATCAAATCGAATACGACCCAGACAACCCCGCTCAGAACATGCTGCGGCTCCTGCGTGACGATGCACACGAGCTAGCCAACCGGGTCCATCGTGACCTCCGCGATCTGGGCCATCATTACGAGCTTGCTGCTCTGCTTCCGTCTCTAAATGAGCAGCAGCGTCGCCGGTTAGTCGCAGCGGCGGGTTCTCTGCGAAAAATCCGGGACCTGGACCGCGCGAAACTAAACAAGATAGCCGGCGCAGAAATGGCATCAAAGATCTCGGCAGACCTTGAAAAAAATGGGGCTGAGGACAGAAAAGGAGTGCTGCCATTTATCGTGCCCATCCGTTTCAATGCCGAAAATGGGGATGCCGACGATCTGCGGCCAATTGATTCGAGATAAAAGCCTTAACGTTTAAATAAAAATTATGAAAAAATACTTAGCCTTGGTCGTCCTGATCTTATTCAATTGCCCATTAGTGTTTGGCCAGCAATTGTATATGCCGCGAAATGTAAAAAAGGCCTTCGATGCGGAGACGCGGTCGCCCGACGGAAAGCCGGGCAAAAATTATTGGCAAAATAAGGCAACGTACAACATCAACATAAACGTCGCGCCGCCAAACCGTACGGTTTCGGGCATCGAGGAGATCACTTACGTCAACAATAGCCCCAACACTCTGGAAAATATGGTGTTCCGGCTCGAATTAAATTCACACATGCCGGAAGCTCCGCGCGAAAATCCGGTCACGAGCGATTATCTGACCTCCGGCGTACATATCGACGAGTATAGCGAGAACGGCAAGGTGAAACCGTGGAAATCAGAAAAAGGCACAACCTGGGACATCGTCAAACTCGATAAAAAAATAGCTCCCCATGCTTCGGTAAAGATCACATTCAAATGGCACGTCGATATGTCGGTCGAAAGCGGCCGCGAAGGAGCGATAGACGCGACGACCTTTTTCCTCGCTTATTTCTATCCCCGCGTTGCCGTTTACGATGATACAAACGGTTGGGACACCGTCAATTTTACCGAGGGACACGAATTTTATAACGATTTTAACGATTACGTTTTTCAGGTCACGACGCCAAAAAATTTCGTGGTGTGGGCAACCGGCGACCTCTTGAATCCGGACGAGACCCTTCAGCCGAAGTTTGCCGACCGTTTGAAGAAATCATTTACGAGCGACGACGTGGTCCACGTCGCGACCGCCGATGAAATCGCGAGCAAGTCCGTTACGGCGCAGACCGAAACTGTGACATGGAGATGGAAAGCGGAAAACGTATCGGATGTGGCGATCGCTCTAAGCGACCATTTCATCTGGGACGCCGGCAGCGTGATCGTCGATAAGGCGGCCAACCGGCGGGCCAGTGTCCAGGCCGCTTACGACAAAGAATCCAGGGATTTCGAAAAAATGGTCGAGTATGGGAAACATGCTCTCGACTGGATGTCGAATAATTATCCGGGAACGCCGTATCCGTTTCAGAAAACGACGATCGTTCGGGGTTTCGCCGATATGGAATATCCGATGATGGTCAACGACAGTTCGCAAAAAGACCCCGATTTTACACGATTTATTGTCGAACACGAGGTCCTTCATTCATGGTTTCCGTTTTATATGGGCATCAACGAGCAGCGCTACGGCTTTATGGACGAAGGATGGACGACCGCGTTTGAAAACCTGATCGGACGGGCCGATATGGGCGTGCAGAAAGCGGACGAGGCTTTTAAACAATTTCGCGTCGCTCGGTGGATCAAAACACCCTCCGCCGACGGTGACCTGCCGATCATAAATCCCGGCGACGCGGCGGTAGGGGCCGGATTTTTCAATAACGAGTATGGAAAGGCGGCACTCAGCTACCTGGCGCTGAAGGATCTGTTAGGCGATGCCGATTTCAAACGATCCCTGCATGAATTTATCGATCGCTGGCATGGCAAACATCCGCTGCCTTGGGACATGTTCAATTCATTCAACAGCGCGTCCGGACGCGACCTCAATTGGTTTTTCAACAATTGGTATTTCTGCAACGGTTACATCGACCTCGCGGTTCAAAATGTCGCTCAGACGGATTCTGGTGCCGTTGTTACGATCAAAAACATCGGCGGCTTTGCCGCACCGGTCGATATCATCGTGAAATACGACGACGGAAAATCGGAAACATTCCACCAAACGCCTTCGATATGGAGAAATGATCAGAAGCAAGCGACGGTCAATATCGCAGCTAAAAAGAAGATAAGATCGATCGTCCTCGACGGAGGAATTTTTATGGACGCAAATGAGACTGACAACAAATGGGACGCGAAGTAATTTCCACCTCAATAGTCTGAAACGCGTGAGGGCGGTCCCATTCTGGGAGCCGCCCTTGTTTTCATTTTCCAAAATATCCTTTTGACGCTAACGAAGTTATCAACCGTTTCGAAGCTGCCGGGTTTGGATTCAGGCAAACTAATTCAAGTACCTTGGTGCCCAACTAATTTATTGACACGGATCTTCTTTACGCTGTATATTCAAACTATTCAATTCTCACTAAACGCCTATTTTCTTACAAGGTGGCAAGGGTTTTGATGTAGTAATCTTCTATTTCGTTAATTTATTTTTTACGTTTCAGGTTTAAGGGCATCATGCACTGTTCCGCTAATAACGGAGCGATTTCACGTTACAATTTACAAGGACAGGAGACAATTATGAAAATCAACACACTTGCCGTGAAAGGGATACTGATAGCCGCTGCGATTGTCGCGGTAATCGCCTATCCCAGC
>JAYVDQ010000424.1:0-2076 GCA_043749325.1 Chloracidobacterium sp.
CGTATTGTCGCCTCAAGGCTCTGCTTTTCAGATCTCGGAACCAGGAACTGAAGCAGGATCGCTAAAGTTGAACCGACTCCAAAAACCGAAACAGGATTAAAACAAGCTCTGGTTTTTAACTGCGGCGTTTCTTTCTTCTAAAAACAAACGCAATCACCAAAACCAAAACAATTACTCCGATAATAACTAGGAAAATAAACCTTTGTTGTCCGAACGTCGTGGCCGATTTTCCGTTCGAGCTTTTACCGTCTTTCCACCAGGCGTCTTGGGCAAAATAGATGTTCGACTTTGCGCTCCATTGATACATTCCCCGCAATGCACTTTTGTAGGCTGCGCATGAGTGAGGTTCGTAGATCCAGAGGTATGGGACGTCACCCGCGAGGATTTCCTGGGCTTCGAAGTAATAGGCAGCGCGTTTTTGTTTGTCCGCTTCGGAAGCGGCGAGGGTGAAAAGCTCGTCAACTCTAGGATTGTTGTATAGCGCTCCATTCGAAAAAGGAATCGGGCCGATGTTGGTTGAGATGACGGTTCGCTTGACGCCGATGTCGGGGTCGGGGCCGTTTTCGAAGGAGGCAAAGCCCATGTCAAACTCTTTTTTAATATAAACGGCGTCAACCGCCGAGCTAAATTCCATCATTTGCAGATCGAGTTCGACACCCGCTTCGCGGAGTTGGTCGCGGAGCACGTCAACGATCTTTGCGTAACTTTCCGCGTAAACATATTTCAAATGAAACCGCACCCCGTCCGCATCGCGCACGTATCCGGCTTCGTCAAGCATTTGATTGGCGAGCGGTAAATTATGCTCATACCGCTGGACGTTCGGGTTGTAGGCCCATTTTAGCGAGCTTGAGATCGGGCCGGTGGCGGCCGCCGCTCTGCCAAACGCGACTTTATCGACGATATAATTTTTATCAATCGCGTAGGCCAACGCCTGTCGAACTTTTACATCTTTGAGCGGCCCGCGTGCGTTATTTAGCACCACGGTCTCGACCGTTGCGTAACCCTCGCGGCCTTTTTCCGTTAAGGCGACGTTTGGCAGCTTTTCGAGTCGGACGACGTCGAGTGGTGTCGGGCTAAAATAATCGATCTCGCCGTTTTCAAAAGCAATGGCGGCCGACGCGGCGCTCGGCGTGACCTTGTAAACGATGCGGTCGAGATATGGCTTGCCGGTTTTGAAATACTTTTCGTTTCTGGTGAGAACGATGCGGTCGCCTTTTGCCCATTCTTCAAATTTAAAGGGCCCGCTGCCGACCGGTTTTATGTTGTATTCGTTTGTCAGCGGATCGGTGCTTTCGTAAAGATGTTTGGGCATGACGGGAGCGTTTGTCACATCGATGAGTTGGAGAAACGCGGCGTAAGGGCGGGCAAATTCAAAGACGACCGTATGGGCGTCAGGCGTAAGGATGTGTTTCAGGTTGTCGCCAAAGGAAGCCCGAGCGCGCGAATGATATTTGAGCAGTATCTCCTGAAATGAATATCGAACATCTTCGGATGTTACCGGCACGCCGTCGTGAAACACCGCATTCGGCGCCAAATAAAATGTGTAAGTCCGACCATCAGCCGAGACATTCCAACGCTCGGCGAGATCGGGAACCGGATTAAGATCAAAATCCTGCGCAACCAGCCCGCTAAAGATCGTCCCGCAAATCGCATGAACCCCGCCTTGCGTTGTGATTCCGGGATTAAGACCGCCCGGATCACCGCTAACCGCCACCACTACGGTCCCGCCGTATTGAGGCTCGTCGCCGAAGGCCGTGGAAAACAGAACGGCCGTCGCTAACAATATGACGGAAATGTAATTGACCTTTTGGCTCATTTTGTAGCGTAAACGCAACGTTTTGGAAATTTGCACCCATTACTTCGTTTTTTCGAATATATGCTAAATTGGAAAATTATGAAACTTGAACGGAGGTTCGACCGAGCAGGCAAAAGGGGTTTGATATTGATTTTTTGTCTCTTCGCCTTCGCCGGAACGATAATTTCGCAAAAGGTGCCAACCGATCCCGCAGGACTAAAGGTTGGAAAGCCGGGGATAAAGCCAGCGGTTGGCAAGGTGCTGCATTCCTACACGTGCGG
>JAYVDQ010000425.1:0-2147 GCA_043749325.1 Chloracidobacterium sp.
GAACTTTTTCCAGCAGGATATTCTTATCGTCGCTCATGCGGTTACCTCCCCGGCGACGGGTGCGAGTTGGTTTTCAGCTTCGACAGCGTCAACAATCTCGTAGCCCGTGATCATTGATAGGAAATTACTCCAACCGGCCATAATGACCTGGAATACATGCACGGCAAAAAACAGCACAAAGCCCATCATCAGCCAGAAATGCTCCCACCGTGCCCATTCATAGCCGCCAAGCAAACTAGTGAGCCACGAGAATTGGGTCGGCTTGTAGATCGCAAAACCGGTAGCGATCGAGCCCGCACCCATCAGTATCACGCTCGTGTAGGCGATCCGCTGGGCGTCATTATACTTTCCCTGCGGCGGAAGTTTTTTGACGATGTGCGCATCGTGCAGAGCAACGAGCGGCGCCCGTTTGAATGACGCCGGGATCGGCAGCAACGCCCGCCATTCGCCTGAAACGATAGTGTAGATCACATAGATCAGACCGTTTCCGGCAAAGAACCACATGAAAAAGAAGTGAAGCTGTAGCCCCTCGGAGAGGCGAAACGGAATTCCCAAATACTCGTAAAACCACGCCGGGAAAAACTTGAACAGCTCGTAGCTAAAGATTCGTATCGCGTAGACCTGATTGGCCCAATAAATCAAAACCCCGCTCCAGATCATCATCGTGAGCAGCGGAAAATTGACCCAATGCAACCATCTAACGGCGAGCGGATGCTTTTTTTCGAGTTGTTTTTCCATCACTTTACGCTGGCGAAAATCTCACCAAGATTATGCTCCCGCCGATTCGATATGTCTACGCATCGCGGGGTAGATAGCACGGGCGATCTGGATGTTGTCGGCCGCGTCCATTTCGGACACGACAAAGAACGCGTGCCGGCCGATGCTAAAGCCGGCCGCGTTCAACACTCCGTCGGCGTGGCCGGTCACGGGTGCCTCCGATTCGGCCGGAAGGTCCGTGTCCGTCACGAGAACGGATATAACTTTTCCCTGGCGACGCAGGACAATATGGGTAAACGGCCGTCCGGCATAGATGCAAAAATGAGCTTCGAGCAGCTCGATCCGCGACGCCGGTTTATCGTTGAACGCGGTTTTTGCAGCCTCAAACACGGCGTTGTCGATGTCCTTATTGACGGGGCCAAACTTTTTGGCGGCTTCGTCGAGCGAGATCGGATACTCGTCAAGATTAAACTTGACGGCGCAATTCTCATGATCGCCCACCGCGTGAGCGGAAAGGTCTTTCCACGCAGCTTTTACAGCCTCGGCAACCCTTGTTTTATTGGCTTCGACAAAGGTTTCGTGCTCTCCAATATTAATGTTTGTGTTGACTGCCGCCGAGTCTTTTGGCGATCTCAAGAGGAAAAATCCGCCGATAACGATCACTATCAAGCACGCAAAACCGGCCACCGCGACACGCATTCCGGCAAACCTAGAACCTGTAGTCAATTGCTCCCAGACGCCCGGCTTCAATGCAGTTTTTCGCAGATCGGACGCGAGTCGAAAGGCAAATGTATCGCCTATCTGCATCGACGGCATTGTTCTTACAGCATCGCGAAGCCGGCCGCGTAAACTCCGGACAGCGGCAATCTGCTCGCGGCAGTCGCGGCAGTTCTCAAGGTGCCTGAGCACATCGTGATTTGTCTCGACAAGCAGCTCGTCGTTTAAATACGAATCGATCAATCTTCTAAATTCCTGGCAATCCATAATTCGTGCCTCAACCATTTGACGCGATGCCGAATTTTCTCGCGTGTTCCGTCAATTCCTGTCTCAAAAGGCGCCGCCCGCGATGCAGCCGCGACATCACCGTCCCGATCGGGAGACCCAAGAGCTCGGCGGCCTCCTTATATGTAAAATCCTCGACATCGGTCAGCATCACCACATCGCTAAACTTTTTCGGGACTCTTTCAATCGCACTCAAAATTTCTTCGTCCGTCAAATGCTGTGGTATCGACGGCTCAAAGGCGACGGTCTCCGCGATCTGCTCCTCAGTGTCCTCGACAAGCTTTAGCTGACCGAGCTTAATCCGGCGTTTGCCATTGACTCTATAAAGAATTGTTATCAGCCACGCCCGGCAATTTGTATCAGGCGAATACCGGTGAAAACTTTTGAGCGCCTGGATAAACGTTTCCTGCGTTAGGTCTTCAGCAATC
>JAYVDQ010000426.1:0-5781 GCA_043749325.1 Chloracidobacterium sp.
TATTTTTCCCTTGCCCGCATCGTCGTGCTCGATCCGGATGTTCGGATATGTAAATCCGGGGCGGTCAAATTCGTAGGAATAAGCCGGAGAATTTGTAGCTGTCGCCGTATTATTCGCACCGCCCGGGCTACTCGTCTTGGCGTTCGACGGCGCCGACGAATCGGCCGGGCGCTCGTTCCTTTTTGCAGGAGCGATAGGCACGGCCTCGGGTGTAGGCTGAGGCGTCGCCTGGGCGGTAGGCGGCGTGGCTGGTTTTTTAACCGTTTTACTCCCCGCCTTCTGTGCGGCAGCCGCCCCCGCAAGCGACAAAATAACCGCAAAAATAACGGCCTTTAGAAATCGGTTCTTCATTGGTTAACAGTTTAACTTAAAGTTACCGGAATTGCTGAAGTAGCGCCAATATTGGATGCGGCGATTTGAAGAGCGGTTGTGTGGGGAGCTTATTCAAACTTGACCGAAACGATCTTCGACACGCCCGGTTCCTGCATCGTTACTCCGTACAATGCTCGTGCGGCCTCCATCGTGCGTTTGTTGTGGGTGATGACGATAAATTGTGTTTTTTCAGACATTTCCGCGATCTTGCCGGCAAAGCGGCCGACGTTAGCGTCGTCAAGCGGAGCGTCAACCTCATCAAGAAGGCAAAACGGCGACGGACGGTATTTGAAGATCGCCAGCACCAGCGCGATGGCCGTCATCGCCTTTTCGCCACCCGAAAGAAGCAGGATATTTTGCAGGCGTTTGCCCGGCGGCTGGGCCACGACCTCTATACCGGCCTCGAGAATATCGTCGGCTTCCAATAAAGTCATTTCGCCGCGTCCGCCGCCAAAAAGGTCCTGGAAGAATTCGCTAAAGTGCATATTGATCGCCTCAAACGCCGCTTTGAATTTGTCACGCGACCGCTGCTTGATCTCACGTAGAGCCTCCTCGGTCGCCGCGATACTGTCGATAATATCCTGCCGTTGCGTCGTCAAAAACAGGTAGCGCTCCTCGGCAAGCCCAAGCTCCTCAAGAGCAAGCATGTTGATCGCACCGAAATTATCCAGCCGCCGCCGCAGGTCATCGGCGTCACGACGTGCCGTTTCGAGCACAAAATCCTCAGTGGGTTCGATCTCCGTGACCAAAGTAGCGAGCGGAATATTCAATTCCTGTAGGCAATTCTCACTCGTGTTTTTAAGCTCGGTCACCGCCTCCGCCTGGCGGATCTCGATAGCCGCACGCTCATTGCGCGCCTCACCGGCACGGCGGTTAAGGTCGGCCAGGTCCTCGCTCATGCGGTCGGAATTTTCGCGGGCAGCGGCCAGAGCGTTGATTGCCGCATTCAGCTCAGCGGTTTCGCTGCTGATCTCGTTGCCGGCCGACGCTATGCGGTCGGTGATGCCGGTGATCTCTTCGTGCAGAGCCTTGATCTTTGCCTGTGCTTCGTTGAGTTCGAGGTTTTGCACGGCGAGCCGCGATTCGAGTTCCCTGCCCTCGTTCTCGACACGACGAAGAGCCGACACGGCCGAACGCCGACGTTCGCCGGATGTCGCCGCTACCATCCGTTTTTCATTCAAAATGGTGCTCGCGGCATTTGTTTTCTCACGAGAATCATTAAGATCGGCGGCGATCCGCTCAAGTGAGCTTGCGGCCTCTAATCTTGCGTTGTCGGCGGTTTGTTTCCCATTGAGGGCATCGCTACGTTTTTGCGAAGCATCGGCGATCTCGGCCTGTATCTGGCTAGCTTCGTCGGCGACGACCCGGCGGTGCCGTTCGGAGCGTTCGATCTCTTCGCGGGCGGAACGCACCTGGATCTGCAGACCGTGAATGCCGCGATCGACCTTGATGATCAGCGATTGCAGATCGACCATCTTGCTCTCGTTTTCGACGAGATTGGCACGCGCCAGTTCGACTTTCGACGACGCGACCTCGATCCTGCCGGTGAGATCGCCGCAGACCTTTTCAAGCTGGTTAAGCTCGCGTTTGAAAGCTAATAACGATTCATTCGTGCCGGTCGATGTCCGGTTGCCGCCGACCAACAACCGCCCGCCTAGCAGGAGGTCCCCGTCGTAATTTACAAGTATTTCGCCAGCGACCGCGTCGTTCCCATTGAGATCATCGACGAGCCGGGCCGACATCTCACGCGGAAATATCTGACGCAAAACCTGTTCGAGATCTTTAGAAACACCCAGGTGATCGGCGATCGTGTCGCCCCTGCCGCGAGCCGCCCCGCTCGGAGGCGCACCGTCTTTCGGCAAAATTATCATCGCCGTGCGGCCGATATCGTTGGCCTTAAGCCACTCGGAGACACGCTTTGCCTCCACCAGAGATTCGACGACAACGGCTTCGAGAAATGCGCCGAACAGGGTCTCGACGGCCGTCTCCGCCTTTTGATCAACATTGAGCCGGTCGGCCAAAACGCCGGCCAGACGTACGCCGATATTCTTTTGCTCGGCAAAGATTTTCTGCACCTGAGGCGTGTAAACAGCACGTTTTTCTTCGAGTTCGAGCAAGGTCGCGAGCCGGTGTTTCTTGGCCGAATGCTCGTCCTGAAGCGTTTGCAGTTCACTCTCTGCGGCACGCTGGGCGTTACGGGATCCCGTCGTTATGGCCAAAAGCTCATCTTTTTCGGCGTTCAGCCCGACTAGCTTTGTTTCCTCGGCGCTCAGGCTTGCGGCCAGCTCATCGGCCTGCTTCTGATTTGCCAAAAATGTCTCTTCGGCACGCGTGCCCTCGCGTTCGAGACCCTCGGCACGAGCAGCAAGACGTTCGAGATTGTTGTCAAGCTGCCGGGCGATCTCGTCAAACCGCTCGACCGCCGCTGTATGCTGCAGCAGCTGGGCCCTAACGGCTTCCATTGAGGCCTCGATCATCGATAACGCCTCAGCGGCCGCGCGATGCATATCTTCGGATTCGCGAAGCGCCGATTCGGCTTTCGCATGTTCCGAGCTTTCGTGCTGCTCATCCGCGCTTAGCCGTTCGAGTTCCGACGCAAGCAGTTTGAGCCGCTGTTTCGAACTCGCGATGTCGCCCCGCAAGGTCTCGCAACGGTTGTTGAGATTTACGATCTGATCGGACTTGTATATATGCTCGCGTTCAGCACGGTCGCGCTCGAGAGCATTATTTGAATGGATCCGGCGTAGCTCGGCGAGGCTTTCCTCAGCGGCACGGGCCACAACTGTCGCTTCCTTTGCAGCTTCTTCTTTCTCGGTAACCTGAGTGCGAAGATCGATCTCGGCCGCCTCGGCCACACCCAACTGGAGTTTCAGACTCTCCGAAAGATCAGAGAGATACTTACCCTCAGCGGCGTACAACTGCCGCAAAAGCCCGCGAAATTCCTCCTGTAGGATCTTGAACCGTCGCGTCTTGGCCGCCTGACGCCTAAGTGAATTTACGCGTGTATCGATCTCCGACACAATGTCGAAAATACGTGCGAGATTGGACTTCGCGGATTCGAGGCGGGTTTCGGCGGCACGCTGGCGGGCACGAAATTTAGAAATTCCGGCAGCTTCCTCGATTAAACTTCGGCGATCCGCCGGCTTTGCCGAAAGTATCTGCCCGATTCGTCCCTGTTCAATGATCGCGTAATGCGCTCCCGAGAGACCGGTTCCCGCAAAGAGATCGGTGATGTCACGCAGACGGCATGATTTGCCATTTAGCTGATATTCGCTTTCGCCTGAGAGATAGAGCCGACGCGTAACTGAAACCGCCTCACCAGGTGCGAAATCCAGGGCAAACGAACGCGGACGCCAATGGCGTTTTGTCCGAACTTTGGTCTCGACTATCTGCGACGAGCCGACGGCGAGAGCCTTAACCGTCTCGACTGTCTCCAGTTCTGCCTCTGTATCGGCGTGGAATCCATTCGTATCAATGTCTATTCCTGCGACTGCTTCTGCCTCCGGTTCGAGGCCCTCGATCTCGTCCATATCGACGGCGCTTTCGTCGATGCCGCTCAAAGCTTCGTCGATATCCTCGAGCTCATTTTCTTCGGTGTCAAAAAATGTGTCGTCACGAACGAGGTGCAGCACGACCTCGGCCATTCCGCCGGGTTTGCGGCTTTTCGTCCCCGCAAAAACGACGTCTTTCATCTCCCCGCCACGCAATGATTTAGCACGCTGTTCGCCGAGCACCCACGAAATGGCATCCGAAACATTCGACTTGCCGCACCCATTCGGGCCGACGACCGCGGTGATTCCGCTGCCGGTAAAAACGATCTCGGTATAGTCGGCAAATGACTTAAAGCCGGCAATTTCTAGACGCTGAAGCTTAAACATTCTATAGTGCTTGATTCATGGGGAAGCACTATATTTTGTTGTATTTGGGGTGTGAAGTCAACCGCGAAGCGATTGTCAGTGGTCAATTGTCAGTGGCCAGTTGTCAAGGAAAATGAAGTTGAATTTGCTAACCGACAACCGACAACTGACTACCGGCCACTGCTCAAATCACCTCGTCGCCGACGTTTCTGAGGCCTTGTTTCTCGGCACGTTCATTGTCGAGTTCCGTCAGGACGTCGAGGAGAAAATTGGTATTGCTGGAAATGCTTATGACAACCGGAAATTCGTGATCCGATGTCGAAAATTCGAATGTACCGCTGCTGATCTCGATCAGATCGCGAAATGCCACCACGCCGTTATTGCCATTACACTCGGCATCGACGATCTTGCCCTCGTTGAAGGCAACGTTGCCCAGATGCAGGTCAGATTTGATGACCAGCAGGCCCGTCATTTTTGAGCTTTCGATCACCTGCACCGCGTCAAATATGCTAACGAACGCTAAGTTGCCGGCAAATGTCACGTCGATGCGCACCTTTTGCGGTGAATGGTCGCGGTTGGTCGCAAAATCAGGCCGCCGCGCACGCCGAATAGCCTCGAGACCCGGTGCAACCGAGATTCGAGGGTCAAGCAGCTTGGCTTCCTGCAAACGGTCATAAGCGATGTCAAAATCTTCGCGGGCGATATAGAGGCTCACCAGGGCGAGGCATTGCTTAGCCGCCTCATTGAGATTTTTCTGCCTTACACAGATATCGCGCATTTTCTCACGTAGCGCCAGCGAACGCGGGCTCCGCTCAAGCGAGCTACGCAACAGCTCAAAAGCTTTTTCCGGAGAGCTGTATTTTACGAAAAGGTCCGCATCGAGCAAGACCGATTCAATCGTGGTTTCGCTGACGGGGACTGAGGGTTCGGCAATCGCTTGACTCATAGATCGAAAGTGAACAAAAATGTTCAACAACCAAGTTTATCACAGCGAAAGCTGCCGCGTCATCAAGATTCTTGTTGCTCCTTCCAAAAAAGAACTGTCTGAAAACTTATCACCTATAACTTATGGGACAGCCTAAAAATCAAACCTCATTCCGAGCCGGATATCCCGCTGACGATATGTCCTGGTCGGCACGAGGAACGCCGATTGGGCCGCAGTCGTAACGCCGAAATCGATAAATGCCGATCCGTAACTGAAAACCGCCGCATTCAGGATATTTCCAAACTCGATCACCGGCCTGAGCCTCTTATGTTCGCTGATCTTAAATTCTCGAGTGACACTAAGGTCGAAGGTGTAAAAACCCGGGCCGGTTCCCGAATTTCGCGGCAAATTCCCGCTCTTGGCCCCTATCGGTTGCAACGTAAATTTATTAAGCAGATCCGTCGGCGTCGGCGTTCCGGGAGCACGCCATACGATCTCTTTTACATTGCCGCTGAAATTTAACCGGTCCGTACCAAGATCGTCCAGGTTGCGGTCGGAACCGCCATCGCCGAGATTAAAGGGAGCCGAGGCGCCCGCGCGAAACAGCGGCGAAAACTTGAGCCTGCC
>JAYVDQ010000427.1:0-2625 GCA_043749325.1 Chloracidobacterium sp.
AAAATAATTTTGATCGATGCTTCCAGCTAATGGAAACTGATGACTCGGCGTTGTTTGCCGCCTGGATCGCCGAATGGCGGGATTTGGCGGATTTCGAGGTCATTCCGGTGCAAACGTCGCAGCAAGCCCGTAGTTTATTCAATTCGGATTCGTGATTTATTCGCTATGACCGAAGAACTGAAACAGGTTCATATGATTCACGAAGCGTTCGGGCAAGAGTTCGGACGCTTTGCTGATTTGAGTCTGGATGAGCTTGGCTTCACTGATGCCGAGGCTGTTCTACGCGAGCTTGGAGAGCTAAAGATAAAACATACCGGCAAAAAATCTGCGATTGCCGGTGCAATGAAGCTGATCGGCAAGGTCGCACCCGAAGAACGCGGTAACTTTGGCCAATTCGTCCAAGCCGTTGAGAGAGAGATCGTTTCTGAAATTGAACGTATAGAGACCCATCTCAACGATGTTATCTCAAATGCCAGGACCGAACGCGAACGGCTCGACGTCACGCTTCCGGGCCGTCGTCCGCAGACGGGGCATTTGCATTTGATTACCATCCTACGACAAAAGATCGAGGATATTTTCGTCTCCATGGGTTACGCGATCGAGGACGACCGCGAGATCGAGACGGATTATTATAATTTCGACGCGTTGAACATTCCAGAAGGCCACCCGGCCCGCGAATCGCAGGACACGTTTTACACGACCCATGGGTTTGCCCTGCGTTCGCAGACCTCCACCGTCCAGATACGTGCAATGGAGCGCCGCGGGGTGCCTATTCGCATTATCGCTCCCGGCAAGGTTTTTCGCCGTGACACACCGGACATGACCCACGTACCGATGTTTCACCAGATCGAAGGCCTTTGCGTCGATAAAGGCATCACCATGGCCCACCTCAAAGGCACGGTCACGGAATGGCTCAAGCGTTTGTTTGGTGAGGATACGGTTACGCGTTTTCGACCCAGTTACTTCCCTTTTACCGAGCCGAGCGCGGAATTCGATTTTTCGTGTTTCAAATGTCATGGCAGAGGCAAATTCGAAGACGGACGCTGTCGTCCCTGCAAAGGCTCCGGCTGGATCGAACTCGGCGGCTCGGGAATGGTGCATCCAAATGTGCTGCGAGCAGTCGGCGTCGATCCGGCGGTGTATTCGGGTTTCGCGTTCGGTTTCGGGCTCGAACGCATGTGTGCCCTGATGTATTCGCTCGACGATATACGTTTGATGTTCGACAACGACGTAAGGTTTTTGGAACAGTTTAGATGAAGACCTTAGATGAAAAGAAAAAAGAACGATTTCTGTTGCTACATAAAATGTATGAGAAAACAGATCAATCGGGTCTCCAGTTATTACAATTGGAAGAACTTGCAAGGGAATTGGGATTGAACAGAGTCGAGGCACTCGTAGTCGCGGATTACCTTGCAAATGAAGGTTTGATTAGAATCTTCAACGATGAAGCGAATATTGTCGCAATAAACCATAAAGGAGTTGTAGAAATTGAGGCCGCATTATCTGCTCCAACAAAAGGAACCGAACATTTTTTGCCTTTGAACTTCATTTACGTTGAGCAAATGAATAATTCGCAGATCATGCAAGCGTCAGAAGGTGGATTCCAAGCCTTTATCTTGGGCGATGATAGGATTGAGAACCTTCGTGAATTTCTTGAGACTTTCAATAAACGCTCAGACGAACTTTCTTTCAATTCTGCGGAGGATAGGAAAGAATTAGAAGCTGAGGTTGCTACCATTACCGCCCAGATCGAATCCCCAAGACCAAAATATCAGATAGTAGCAACCTCAATTCAATCGATAACAAACATTCTCGAAGGGTTCTCCGGCAGCGTGCTTGCAACGATGCTTATTGAACTCCTAAAGCGTTAGTTTTTCTTAAATGAATATTAGCTACGACTGGATAAAAGATTTAATCGATCTGGAATTGTCGGCCGAAGATACGGCGGCGCAGTTGACGCGCGTCGGTATCGCGGTCGAGGGCATTCATGCTCACGGCGATGATAGTGTTTTGGACGTCGATCTGACATCTAACCGGCCGGATTGCCTGTCGCATTTGGGCGTTGCACGCGAGCTATCTGTGATAACTCAGTCCAAAATCCAAAGTCCAAAGTCCAAAGTCGAAGACAAAAATTCTAAAATCCAAAGACAAGGTTTAGTAACAATTCAGGAACCCGAACTCTGCGATCGTTTTACCGCCCGAATCATTAGTAACGTAAAGATCGGCCCGTCTCCACCATGGTTGGTTGACCGGCTCGAGGCCATAGGCGAGCGTTCGATCAATAATGTCGCTGATATTACCAATTATGTAATGCACGAGCTTGGGCAGCCGATGCACTCGTTCGATCTGGATAAATTGGCGGGTGGCCGTATTGTTGTGCGCCGGGCCCATGCTGGTGAATCAATAAAAACTCTTGATGAGGTAGAACGCAAGCTCGACGAAACCATGCTGATGATCTGCGACGCCGAAAAACCGGTCGCCGTGGGCGGTGTGATGGGCGGCATCGACTCGAGCATTACGGATTCAACGGTTAATGTATTGCTTGAGGTTGCATACTTTAAACGGGAGAGTGTTAGGGCTACATCGCGGCGGCTAAATCTTGCGACCGAGGCTAGTTATCGTTTT
>JAYVDQ010000428.1:0-13527 GCA_043749325.1 Chloracidobacterium sp.
TTTTTGAATTTTACGTCCAGCAATTCGCCTATCGGCAGCCGGGCCTCCTTCACGCCTGTTGAGATCAACCCAAAGAGCTTTGATTCAAATTCGAGCACAATCCCGGCGGGTGAAAATTTAGCCACACCGTTCACGTAAGACATGCCGCTTTCGGTTTTGAATGGGACGCTCGTGAAACTCTGCATATGGTATAGACCTACGCTGATACACCCAGCTCGTTATTTCATCTTTGCGACCATGCCTTTATCGCCGACAGCCCAGATGACGTTTTTGCCTTTAGTTTGAACGGCATTGTAGCTCGCCTTGTCCAGGTTTTTCCAGGTCTTGCCTCCGTCCAAAGACATATCTGAACCCGAAGAGCCGACCGCGACGATCGTCTTTTTATCAATATAGGCCACGCCTGAGCGGAAACCTGACAGGCCGGAGCCTGCAGCCCAAGATTTACCGCCGTCGCTGGTAAACGCCAGATTGCTCTTGTTTTCGGCTGGTTTCTCATAGTTTCCACCGACGATCACGCCGTTTTGGGCGTCGATCATTGCGATTGAGAATATTCCGCTTCCCGCTGTGCCTTTTACGAGCGGAGTCGTAGTGAAGTTCCACGTCGCGCCGCGATCTGTCGAGCGAAAGACACGAGCGTCAGTTCCGCCCGAAACAATAAAGGCGTTTGTTTTACCCTGGATGATCAGACAGGTGCCGCTTGCCGCAAATGCAGCCTCGCCATCTTTGGCGGCGGGCATTTGGTTACTGACCACCGGTTTCCAATTTGCACCACCGTCCTTGGTGGCGATCAACACGAATTCTCCATCGACCGGATCGGACATTGCGATACAATTATAACGGTCCCAGCACGCTATTGCGTCAAAAAACGCCTTTTTGTCAGCGCTTGTGAATTGTAGTTTCCACGTAGCGCCGCCGTCTGTTGTCTTGTAAATGCGAGAGCTATCGCCGTTGCCGATGCTCAAAATGTAGGCTGTATTCGCGTCAAATGCCTCGATGTCGCGAAAATCGAGCTTTTCTGCCTCTGGTACTTTCATCACCTTCCACGAACCGCCGCCGTCGATGGTTTTGATCACCGTTCCGCCGGTTCCGCTGGCCCAGACGACCTTTTCATTAACGACCGCCAGCCCGCGAAAGCCGGTGGCCGTATTTATCGTTTGTTTTACCCACTGGGAGAAAACAGGCAGTTTAAAAAGACTTAGAAAAGCGATGAGAAGTACCGAGAATTTAAAGGTTCGCATCATTCGCTGATTATACGGCTATTTGCGCTGAAATTCAGGTGTGCCGAGTGTTAGAGCGAGGAGTTGCGAGACATAGTTGTCCCCGTTACCTTTCACGTCGGGCGCAAATGCGGCTAGGTTCGGCGCATTCGGCTTAACCAGACCGGTATTCGACATCAAGGTCGCTGGGGACGGGATTGATTCTGATCTGGCGGCATCAGCAGCGGCCTTATCCAAGGCCTCTTTCGTATGCATCGATATTTGATTCATCAAAATTAGTTTAGCGAGAGAGGCGACAGCGGATTTGGGATCAATAGGCGGTGTGTCGCTAAGCAGCTTGCGCGTATCGATCTTGGTGCCCGCTATCTTATTCGCGGAAAGCGCCACGGCGAAATTGAACCGGGCGAGCATGTCGTTGTTTGACAGCCACTCGCTGCTTTTGTCCGGATAGCCGTCCGGCGTCAGGCGTCCGAAGACCGGTTGGCCCATTCGAGCAATCCAGTCGAGCACCGGGCGGTTAGCATCGGTTTCGGCGGCGGTCGCTCGGAGCGAGGCGACGACGAATTCGAACGGCGATCTCACCTTTGTCTGATAGGCGGCCGGGCTCGCAAATTCGGGTGATTCGATAATGCTCTTGAGCGTATCGCGGATCGAGCCGTCGGTTCTCAAAAAGACCTGCGCCGCGCGGTCGATCACCACTTTTGGCGGATCGTCGCCGATAAATCGCCGGGCTAGCTTGGTGGCTATAAAGCGGGCGGTCGAGGGATGCTTGGCGAGGATATCAAGCACCTTTTCCACGTCGCCGATACCGCCGCCGGCTGTGATCCTGGTACCGAGCACCGTCTTCTCTCCGTTGTCATGTTGGCCCGGATTGTAAAAGAAAAGGCCCTCTTCGTTAGGCTTGCGGATCGACCAGCCGGTAAAGCAGCGGGCGACCTCCTGCACGTCCTTTTGCGTGTAGCCGCCGTCTACTCCTAGAGTGTGCAGCTCCATTAATTCTCGGGCGTAGTTTTCATTAATCCCGCCGGATTTTCGGGCTGGTTTGTCCTTTGTCGCGGGGTATTCGCGCAGGACGCTCGATTGCCAGTTGTCGAGGTAAAACAACATCGCCGGCGAATGTGCGGTTGCACCTAGCAGATCACGAAAACGCCCTAGGGCGAACGGCCTGATCGCATCGCGGTCAAAACCCGTCAGCAGCCATCGGTCAGCATCCTTGTTCGCGTAAATGCTGAAATGGTTTTCCCAAAAATCGACGACCACCTCGTAAAGCTGCCGTTCGCTATAGACCGCACGCAGTACCTTTGCACGCTGCAGCTCGGTGACGACCATGCCCGGATTTTTGGGTGTTGGCGTCGGCGAAGGTTTGGCAGCGGGCGTTGGTGGCGGCGTAGCGGCTGACATCATTGCTTCGGAATTCATCGTCGAAGTCGCCGACCCCATTTTAGGTGAATCAGCAGTAACGCTTGTCGCGGCGGGCGTCGGAGAAGGCGTGGGTGTGGGTGTTGGTTTTGGCGGATTATACTGCTCTGCCATCGAGGGATTTGAGAGCGTCAGCGTCGGCAATTTGGCAAGCCGCTTGTCGAGTGCTGAATCGTCTATGCTGTCGGGGTCGAGCTGCCGTTCGATGTAATGCGCAACGCCGCCTTTTTTTACCGCCTCAAAATCGCCCGGACGCACACCAAACGACAGCCGTAGCAATGTCTGGCTGACTCGTTGGTCCGCCGTTAGCGTCGGACTCGCTGCGAAAAGCTCAGGAGCGGCTGTGAATGCAACGCAGGGTTGGGTAACGATCGGCGTGCAGACAACCAGCGATAGGAAAATACGCGTCACAACTGAAACGCGAGAATTGAAAAAGAACTTCATAACGGCGACCCCTTTTTATTTATATGAACCAAAAAAAGTTAAAGCTATGCCATGAGATTTTAGATTCAGACGTTAGATGCTTTAACTAATAAACTAGCCGAGCTTTTAGCGATCCCTTGACGCCCTTTAGTATCTCAAAAGCCTCTTTCGATATCTTGCTGTCCACATCCAGTATAACGTAACCGATGTGCTCGTTGGTTTTCAGGTACTGGCCGACGATGTTAATCCCGCCCTTCGAGAGCCGTGAGTTTATTTGTCCGAGCACGCCGGGAATATTGCGGTGAATATGCAGAATGCGGTGCGTTCCCGCCTGTGGCGGGAGGCTGACGGCCGGAACGGTGTGCGAGCCTTCGGAGATGCCGAGCTCGAGATATTTAATCAGTTTTGAAGTAACGTCAAGGCCGATATTTGCCTGCGCCTCCTCGGTCGAGCCACCGATATGCGGTGTGAGAATAACATTCGGCAGGTTTTGCAGAACGGTAGTAAACGTGTCACCCGTTCTTTCCGGCTCTTCGGGAAAAACGTCAACCGCCGCCCCGGCGATCGTGCCGGACGTAACCGCCTTTCTAAGTGCTTCGAGATCGACCACGTCACCCCTGCTGTGATTGATAAGAATCGCGCCTTTTTTGAAAGACTTGAGAGTGTCGGAGTTGATCATGTTACGCGTCGTCGCGTTCGAGGGTACATGCAGCGTTACGATGTCAGATTGCTTTAACAGCTCTTTCAGCTCGCGTATCTGCCTGGCATTGCCGAGCGGCAACTTGGTCGCGATGTCGTAATAGACGACATGCAGGCCCATCGCCTCGGCCATGGTCGAGACCTGCGAGCCGATATTGCCGTAACCGACGATGCCGAGCGTTTTGCCGCGAAGCTCAAAGCTGCCCGTCGCCTCTTTCAGCCAGATCCCATTGTGCGCCGCCGTATTTTTGTCAGCGATCTTACGTATCAACATCACGCAAAGGCCGATGATAAGCTCCGCGACCGAACGCGTATTCGAATAGGGGGCGTTAAAAACAGCCACGGCCTTTTCGGTCGCCGCCTTAAGGTCGATCTGATTGACGCCGATGCCGAAACATCCGGCCGCAAGCAGCTTATCCGCCGAATCGAGTACCTTTTTAGTGATCCGCGTTTTCGAACGGATACCAAGCAGGTGCACGCCCTTAACGGCCTTCGCAAGCTCGGCCTCGCTTAACGCCCCGTTGATTCGCTCAACATTTGTATAACCGCTGTGTTTCAACTCCGCGACCGCCGCATCGGAAATATTCTCGAGCAAAAGGATATTGATCTTGTCGCGAGGGTATGATGTTTGAGTGGCTTTCATAAAAAGGCCAATTATAGCAAAAAACGAGAGCGAATATTCGACTCTCGTTTCTAAGCTTTAAATTTGAATAATTACTTATGCTGCTAAAGGGATGACCTCTTTTTCTAACCTCTTGCCAATCTTGATTTTGGCAACATCCAAATCATAATCAGACTGGAGACCAAGCCAAAATTGTGCGGAAGTCCCAAAAAATCTGGCAAGACGTAAAGCGACATCTGCGGTGACAGATTCTTTTCGCGAGGCAATTTTTTTTATCACACCTATCTGAATAAGCGTTCCTACAGCCAACGCATCCTTGGACAGGCCAAATGGTTTTAGAAACTCTTCCTCTAGAACTTCGCCGGGGTGAACCGGTTTTAACGTTTCGACAGCCATAAATTTCACCTAGTGGTAATCCACTATTTCCACATTATAAGCGTTTTCTTCAAGCCATTCAAAACAAATTCTGAACTGATCGTTTATACGAATACTGTGCTGTCCAGCCCGTTTGCCAACTAACTTTTCCAAACGATTTGCTGGCGGAACACGCAGATCATTGATCGTCTTGGCATTATTTATCATTCGCAATTTGCGCAAGGCAATTTGTTGTATGTCACTTGGCAATCTGCGCGAATGAACCAGATTGTAGATTTTCTCGGTTTCGGAATCTCGAAAAGATTTAATCATGCGATTAAGGCTTTTTCTTGAAGTGGTCAACTATAGATTTAAAGTCATCAAACTCCGATGGCGATGAATAAGTCGCAGTTCCTTCGTATTTTATGTAATAAAGGAACCCGCCAATGAATCCGCGATACTGAATTCCATTGTCGCGTGACTGAGCAGCTTGACTTCGCAGTTTACGATGTGCCAAATCCACCCGTTCACATGCGCGTTCCGCATAAGCGACCGCGTCAGAAAGATTATCAAATCTCTTGACCGTGTCTAAAAATCTGGAAAAATCGTAGTAGGCCATATCGTTACATATGTATCGTCAGATCATGCACCCCTTCGGCGGCTTCCATCACGGCCTCGCTGACGGTCGGGTGAGCGTGGATGATACGGCCGAGTTCGTCGGCGGTCGTTTCGAGGGCCATACCGACGCAGGCTTCGGCGAGCAGCTCGGTGGCGTGCGGGCCGATTATGTGGACGCCGAGGACCTCGTCGTATTTCTTTTCTGAGACAATCTTGACGAAACCATCGGTTTCGCCGAGGATGCGGGCCTTGCCGGATGCTGAGAAGGGGAATTTGCCGACCTTTACGTCGTAGCCCTCTGCTTTTGCCTTTTCTTCGGTCAGGCCGACGCTGGCGACTTCGGGGTCGCAGTATGTGCAGTTGGGGACGAGGCGTTGGTTGATCGGCTCGACCTTTTTGCCGGCGATCTTTTCGACGACGAGGATGCCCTCTTTTGATGCAAGGTGGGCGAGCCACGCCGTGTCGATGACATCGCCGATGGCGAAAACGTTAGGCTCACCGGTTTCGCAATATTCGTTGACCTTGATCGTGCCGCGGGGATTTACGACAACCTTGGTGTTCTCAAGGCCAAGGCCAGCGATCAACGGCATGCGGCCAACGGCGACGAGGAGCATTTCGGCCTCGAACGTGACGGGGTCGCCTTTCGCATTCTTGCCCGAAACCTTGACGCTCTTTTTACCTTTTTCGAGCTTGTCGAGCTTGATGCCTGTTTCGCATTTGATGCTCTGCTTTTTGAAGCTGCGGAGCAGTTCCTTGGACACGTCAGCATCCTCGATGGGGACTATGCGATCAAGCAGTTCGACAACCGTCGTATCGCAGCCAAAGCGTGCATAGACGCTTGCAAACTCAACGCCCACTGCACCGGAGCCCATGACGATCATCGATTTCGGAACGCTCGTTAATTCGAGAATGTGATCCGAATTAACGACCTGCTTGCCGTCCGTCTCAAAACCGGGGATCGGCCTGACGACCGAGCCAGTGGCGATAATGATATTTTTGGTTTCGATCGTTTCTTTTTTTCCATCGGCGAGAGCGACCTCGACCTTGCCTTTTCCCGCTATCTTGCCAAAGCCGTTAAATACCGTAACCTTGTTCTTTTTCATCAAATAGGTCACGCCGGCGGAGTTTTTGGCGACGACATCCGACTTGTATTTCTGCACACCAGTCCAGTCAAAGCTCAGTCCTGAGACTTTCAGGCCGAAATTCTCAAAATGCCCCGCCTTTTCATAAAGATGCGCCGCGTTGAGCAAAGCTTTGGTCGGAATACATCCGCGCAGGCCGCATGTGCCGCCGAGACGCGCGTCTTTTTCTTTCTCGACGATCGCTACCTTTAAACCAAGCTGTCCGGCCCTGACGGCGGCGACATAGCCGCCCGGCCCCGAGCCAATAATTGTTACGTCAAATTGTTCTGCCAATGTAGTTAACCTCGTTAAAATTAGTAAATAATTGCTTGCTTTTTATTATAGGAGTTTCGCGGACGCCAGGCTAGTGAATCGGTCGATGTTTGCGGTAGACTGAGTCCATTATGATACATTCCGAGGAGTTTTTGGCGGTTGTAAATGATGCAAAGAGCCGCGTTCGCGAGGTGACCGTTGATGAGACGCAAAAACGGATGAACGACGGCGCTGTTTTGATCGACGTTCGTGAGGACAACGAATTCGAAACCGCTCACGCCGCAGGTGCAAAACATATGGGCCGAGGCATTATCGAACGCGATATTGTACAAGCGTTTCCCGATAAAGAGACTGAACTGATCCTGTATTGCGGCGGTGGTTTTCGCTCGGCGCTTGCAACCGATAACCTGCAAAAAATGGGTTATACGCATGTCTGGTCGATGGCCGGAGGCTGGCACGCTTGGGAAGAGGCTGAGGGGCCCGTGGAAATAGAGATGCCTTTTTAACAGGTTAGAGCAGAATGCAAGATAGCACCCTATGTTTTGACCTTTTCGCGTTCATGCTGTTGAAATTGTGTGATGGACACTGAAGATTTTGATCCAAGAGCCAGAACACGCGAGATCGCTGACGAATTTGCGGCGCGCGCCGACACGCTTGGCTGGTTTGAAGCACTTTACAAAGAATCTGCCGGCGACACCGAGCTTATCCCGTGGGCTGATCTCGAACCGAACCGTTTCCTGGTCGCGTGGGCTGAAAAGACCGAACTTAAAAGTAACGGCCGGAAGGCGTTGGTTGTTGGCTGCGGCCTGGAAGACGACGCTCGCTATTTGCACGAACTCGGGTTTAGGGTTACTGGATTCGATATTTCACCCACAAAGATCGAATGCGCCAAACGGCGGCATCGCGATACAGATATTCAGTTTGAGACGTGCGAACTTTTTGAGCCGGGTCGAGGCTGGCTCGGAGCTTTTGATTTTGTGCTTGAGGTTTACACGATCCAGCCGCCGCCGCTTGATATCGGACCAAAAGTGATCGATGCGATCGCGGCATTTGTGGCGGAAAAGGGCCGGCTAGTTGTCGTGACTCGTGGCCGTGAGGATGACGAGGAACCTGTCGAATTGCCGCGGGCATTGTCACGTCACGACCCAAGTCGATTCGAACGAAACGATTTACCACAGATTGATTTTAATGAAATGCCGGGCGAGGAAGAGGAGCCCCGCGATTTGTTGTCTAGTATGTTCGTGACCCCAAACGCAGCTAACCGAACACCGCTCTCCGCTCGGAAAACTTTACTTTCAGGCTCCCGCAAACCACCTCGCACAACTCAAATATGGACTGGTCAGCGATCTTGTAATAGACCGTATTGCCTTCCTGCCGCTTTGCGACCAGGCCTTCGTCCTGAAGAATTTTCAGATGTTTGCTGACATTTGGCTGGGTTGAATTCACCGCGTTTGTGACAGCGGTGACGCTCGATTCACCGTCCTCGAGATGTTGAAGTATCTGTAGACGAAGCGGCTCAGCCAGCACCCTAAATCTTGCGGCAACCAGGCTTACGGCGTCGGCGGACATTTTTTGACGGCTATTATTTTTCATACTTGACAATATAACGATATAGTTATATGCTCATACACAGATCGAGTATATTACCTAGAGGATAAATTTTCAACAATGACTATAAAACAAGCAACGGTATATGAGATCAATGAACTTCTGGATGGCGGCGGCGAATGTCAGGTGATCGACGTTCGCGAGTTTTCTGAATTTAACAGCGAGCGGATCGCCGACGCACAATTGATGCCGCTTTCTAATTTTGAAAAGCACGCCAATGAGATCGACCACACGAAACCGGTCTATCTAATGTGCAGGTCGGGCAACCGCGCCAAACAGGCTGCGGAGAAACTGATTCACAAAGGATTTACAGATATTCATGTGATTGAGGGTGGAATGGCTGCGTGGTCGGTCGCAAATTTGCCAGTCGTAAAGAGTGAGTCCAAGGTCTGGTCGCTCGAACGACAGGTAAGATTCACAGCCGGACTGTTTGTGTTATCTGGTATTTTACTCAGTGTCTTTGTCAGCCCGTATCTAATTTTGCTATCGGCATTCGTCAGTGTCGGCTTGATGTTTTCGGCCGTCACAGATACCTGCGGTATGGGAATGGTATTGGCTAGAATGCCATGGAATAAGGCACCCGTAACCTGTGAATCACCGGCTCAGGCAAAGTAAGGAGCACGATGTCTGTACTATTCATCATCGGTTTGATCTTGAGCGCGGTCATCGGTTTGTCTCTCGGCCTAATCGGTGGCGGCGGATCAATTCTGACTGTCCCAATCTTGGTTTATTTGCTTGGCGTGGGCGCGCACGAAGCGGTCGGCATGTCGCTCGCGGTGGTCGGAGCGACGAGCGTTATTGGCTCGTATCTTCACTGGCGTCACAATAATGTTGATATTTCAGCCGGACTTCTTTTTGGAATTGCCGGTATTATCGGAGCTTTGATCGGGTCGCCTTTAACCCAATTGATTTCTCCCGGAGCGCTCCTTTTGATATTTGGTGTGCTGATGTTGGTGGTAGCGATCTCGATGATCTGGCGGCGAAAGACGGCGATCAACGACGCTCCGCACAAGCCCCACCTGATACAGGGCGCTCTCGCCGGATTAGGTGTCGGGGTCTTGACCGGCTTTCTTGGCGTCGGCGGCGGATTCCTGATCGTTCCAGCACTTGTATTCTTTGGCGGTCTTGCGATGAAAAAGGCGATTGGCACATCACTATTCGTAATTTTTCTAAACTGTGCGGCCGGTTTAGTCGGTCACATGAGTCAAAATGTTTTTGACTGGGGACTTGCCGGCGTCGTTATGGCTTTGGCAGTTGCTGGTACGATAGCCGGCACGGTTTTGTCGCATCGCATTGAGGCACATCGTTTGCAAAGTATGTTTGCCGTTCTCGTTTTAGGGGTCGCGGCGTTCCTCATCGTAAAAAACTACGCGGTTGTGTTTTGAAATTGATAAAATACACACACTCTTAGGAGAACTAAAGTTATGAAATTCAAGCAATTTTATTTAGGTTGTCTTTCGCACGCTTCGTACTATTTGGGTTCTGAAACGGAAGCCGCGATCATTGATCCTCAGCGTGACGTCCAGCAATACATTGACGAAGCCGAAGCAAACGGCCAGTGGATCAAATATATTATCGAAACCCATTCGCACGCTGATTTTGTCAGTGGCCATGTTGAGCTTGCGGCCAAAACCGGCGCCGAGATCATTTACGGCCAACGTGCCAATACGCAATTTCCTACGCACAAAGTCAAAGACGGCGACGAAGTGAGTCTTGGCACGATCAAGCTCAAGTTTCTCGAAACTCCCGGCCACACACCCGAGGGCATCACGATTCTCGCGACGGACACCGAGCATTCGTCCGACCCGATAAAGATGTTCACCGGCGACACGCTCTTTATCGGTGATGTCGGCCGGCCCGATCTGATCGGGTCAAAAGGATTTACGGCGGCCGAGATGGCCGAGATGCTTTACGATTCGCTCCACGACAAGATCTTGCCGTTGCCGGATGCGACCGAAGTTTATCCGGCCCACGGTGCAGGGAGTTTATGCGGAAAATCACTGTCAAAGGAAACGTGGTCAACGCTTGGCAATCAGCGAAAATTCAACTATGCCCTCCAGCCGATGAGCAAAGCGGAATTTGTGAAGATCGTCGCCGCCGACCAGCCTGAAGTTCCTGCGTATTTTCCAAAGAGTGCGGCGAAGAATCTCGAAGGTTCCGCCGCTTTGACCGAACTGGCAAAGCCGCGTGAACTCGCATCGGATGAAATTCGGCGGTTCGACGGCGTTGTTATCGACGTTCGTCCAAACTCGGAATTTGGCGCCGGTCACATTCCAAACACAGTAAACATAGGTCTCGGCGGGCAGTTTGCATCGTGGGCAGGAACGCTTTTAGCTATCGGAACACCGGTGGCGATCGTCGCCGAAAATCAGGAACAAGTTGACGAAGGCTTTATGCGGCTCGCTCGCGTCGGTATCGAAACGGTCAAAGGCTTTATCTTGATGAAGGATTACACGGGAAAAACGAAGACGGTCGAACAGGTTTCGGTCGAACAGGCAGAAGAAGCGACGGCGGATGCTGGCGTTCAGTTTGTCGACGTGCGGCGGACAGCTGAACACGCCGCCAGACACGCGCCGAACACGATAAATTTGCCGCTTGATTCGTTGGTTAAAGAATTAGACAAACTTGATCCCGATAAACCGACGTATGTTATTTGCCAGAGTGGTTATCGTTCGAGTTTGGGAACAAGCGTTTTGGAAAACGCCGGATTCAAAGAGATTTACAATATAACCGGCGGCACGAAAGCCTGGATGGATGATGGGTTAGACACGGAAGTCTCTGCGACGGCTTGCGCCATCTCCAAATAAATTAGATCGAACGGCGGCGGTCGGTTGGAAAGACTTCCGGCGTTATTCAACACAAGGACTATATGAAAATGACAATATTTTTTACTTTGATACTTTCGATTTTTGCGTTTTCCGGATGTCAGACGGCATCAACTCAAAAAGCGGACAACGCACCGGTCAGCAGTACTTCAGGAGAGATAAAACAAATTGCGGTTACGGAGGCAAAACAAGCGGTGGCAAAAGATGTGCAGTTTATCGACGTTCGCACGCCGGGAGAATACGCGGGCGGACACGCGCCCAAAGCGTCGAATTTTCCGCTTGATGCTCTGGAAAAAGACTTGAACAAGCTCGATAAAAACAAACCAGTTTACGTGATTTGCCAGACGGGAAGACGCTCGCAAAAGGGATCGGAGATTTTACAGAAAGCGGGCTTCAAACAAATTTACAACATCAACGGCGGAACGTCGGCATGGGTCGAGGCGGGCTTTCCGGTCGAACAATAAGTTTTGGTTTGAGAGGATAATAAAATGAGCGAACTTTTTTGGATTCTTGGATTTGTCGTTATTTGGCTTTTACTGCAGCTTGTAATATTGCCAAAGCTCGGCTTCCCTACCTGAATGCGCGGAGCATGTGACGTCGAGTCTCGATGAAGTGACAAAAAGGAAGGAAAAGTGAAATGATAGCCAGCAAAACGCATTGGGAAGACGTTTATTCTGTCAAAGCGCCGACCGAAGTCAGTTGGTATCGGGAGCATCTGGACAATTCGCTCAAAATGATTTTAGAGACGAATGTCGAAAAACACGGAGAGATAATCGACGTTGGCGGCGGCAGTTCGACGCTGGTGGACGATTTGCTGGACAAAGGCTTCTCGAATCTTTCCGTTTTGGATATTTCCTCCAAAGCCATCGAAAACAGCCGCGAGCGTTTGGGCAGGAAGGCTGCGAAAATCGAATGGATCGAAGCCGATATTACCGAGGCCGTTTTGCCCGAAAATTATTACGATGTTTGGCACGACCGCGCGGTCTTTCATTTCCTGACCGAGACGGAAGACCGGAAAAAATATGTCGATCTTGCGATGCGTTCCTTGAAAGTCGGCGGACATATCATCGTCGCGTCTTTCGGTTTGAGCGGTCCGGCGAAATGCAGCGGCCTCGATGTTGTCAGATACAGCCCAGAAACGATGCACAATGAATTCGGGAACAGCTTCGAATTAGTTAAAAGTTTAGATGAAACGCATCACACGCCTTTTGAGACGATGCAGGAATTTATCTACTGTTATTGCCGAAAACTCAATTGAAAGCGATGTTACAGCGGCGGATAATCTGGACGCTCCGCCGACCGTTCGAATTATTAGCAGGGAAAAAAAGGAGATTTTAGAGATGAAAACACAACACGCAGAACAACAAAAATACGGCTTTCGCCGCACGATCGAGGCAGCCTTTGACGAAGCGGCGGAACGGACCCGCGAAGCATTGAAAGAAGAGGGTTTCGGCATTTTGTCGGAAATTCGGCTGGACGAAAAATTGAAGGAAAAGCTCGGCGTGGATTTTCGCCGTTACGTGATTCTGGGTGCGTGCAACCCCTCGCTCGCCTACAAAACGCTGCAGGAGGAATTGGAGATTGGGCTGCTTCTGCCGTGCAACGTGATCGTTTACGAAGCCGACGATAAGAATAAGTCCGTGATCTCAGCCGTCGATGCGAAAGCTATGCTTTCGGTCGTCGGAAACAACGCGACACTTAATCAGGTCGCGAGCGAAGTCAACGAGCGCCTTCAGCGTGTGATCGGCTGTCTTTGAAGTGCGTAAAGTTCAGAAGTCGGCGGAATATTTGGAATTGTCCGGTGGGTTGAATTGACTTTACTGGACGGGATAAAAAAGAGGAGAAATATCATGAAAACGAAAAAATATTTACAAATTTCGGTCTTAATTTTTACGGTGCTCGTCGGGAGCGCCGTTGGAATCGAGGCCCAGACCAAGATGGGCAAAATGAAGGACAAGCCGATGGACATGTCGAAGATGATGAAATCGCCGCATCACATGCTGATGATGGCCCACCAGAAGAGCATGTCCGAATTTGCAAAGGCGCTCCATCACGAGGCGATGATGTCAAAGCCTTTGGACGTTGAATTCGCGCGATCGTCCGTTGCCGAGTTGAGACATAACCTCGATGCAATGGAGGCCATTCACCAAAAACACACGGCGACTATGAGTGATGAGATGAAAGCGAAGATGAAGATGATGATGGACAAAATGGAAAAGGGCCAGGCGACGATGAAGGAACATGTCATGGAGCTTGAGACCGCCGTCCGCGCCGATCGGCCCGACGCAAAGCAAGTGGCGATGCATTCGGGCGCCCTGCTCAAACACTTCGCCATGATGTCGAAGATG
>JAYVDQ010000429.1:0-4170 GCA_043749325.1 Chloracidobacterium sp.
TCCGCTAAAGCCTTGATCGGCAGCGTCAGGCCGCGGGCCACATAGAATGCGATCCACGACGACGCAAAGATCAGTAAAAACGTCAGAACTCCCAGCGTCAGCAATCCGACCCGCCGAATTGTAAACTCCGCCTGTCCGGCGCGGTCAAATTCTTTGAACGACTGATCGACAGCCTGGGTTAGATTTGATTCGCTGACCGGATCAGGCACCACGAGCAGCTTACGGCCGCCGGACATATTTGCGATCGATACATCAAAACCCTTTCCGTCATGATATGCCGGCCCGGGGGGGTTCCCATCCCGGACCGATGCGAGCATATCGTCCAATTCTTTTTTCTGTTCCGGGGCCACATCGCGCTCATAGACCGCCAGGATGCGATTCTGCGACGATACAACCTCAATATGAGACAGGCGGCCGGTCTCTGCCACTCTCGACAGAATGTCGTTATTAACCTGATCTTCGAGAGTGGCCGCGAGCATTCCCGCTGCCTGGTCGAGCTTCAACGTCCGGTCCTCGACAGACATCCGTTGCATCTCGCGAGCCTCGCTGCGGACGTTTTCCGGGATCTGCGCAAACCAGCGTTCCACGGCACGGTTCATAAAAAGATAAGAGAAAACCGCCATCGCAATGATCGGCAGCAGACTGAGCGAGAAAAAATAGATCAGCAGGCGGGTCTTGATCTTAGCTCCGAGCTGAAAGGTGCGACGCTCGCGTATGAGTTTGATGATGCTCCGCAAAAAGATAAAGCCGAAGATCACGAACGCAATGAAATTCAGCGACGAGAGCGCGTACAGCAGCAGCAGATCGCTCGAAGATTCGATGGTGAATGTCTTCCAGAGATTTGAGGCCTGGAGCACGATCAGCAACGCAAGCGACGCGATCATCAGCGTGCCGATGACCCAGGGCGTCTTTCGCCTTTTTATTTTGGGGCTGCCGTTTTCCACGAGTGCAAGTTTAGCATAATTGTAACCGGCAAATAACGGGCTTTGTCGCAGGCTGGCTCATCCGATACAATCGTTCGAAACGCTCGATTATGAGAACTCTTTTCTTTAACGAACACGGCCGGATACGCAGCGGATGGCGGGCCGGGGTGTTTCTTTTCGCGTTCTTTGCCCTGTCTGTCATATTCCTGGTCGTGGAAGAGATGGCCGTGTCGGTTCTTCCTATCGACGGCAGTACGGCCAAGATGCTTTTCTTTGCCATTAATAGTTCAGGCTTACTGATTCTCGGCTTAGGATTAGGTGGTGCCGCCGGCAAAGTCTTCGAGCGTCTTCCCTATCGGTTACTGGGAGCTGCTTTTACAAAAGGTTGGCTGAAACACCTCTTTCTTGGGATCATCATCGGTGCCGCCACATTGGGTTTTGCCGTCCTGATCACATTTATTTTCGGTGGTGAAAAATTTGAGCTAAATCGGTCGGACGGTTCGAAGGCTGTGGCCACTTCGTTAGGCATATCATTCGTAGTATTCGCTCTTGGTGCCGCATGGGAAGAAGCCTTTTTTCGCGGATATATTCTTCAGACCTTTACCCGAAGCGGTCTTACGTGGCTTGCCATCGCTCTTACCTCATCATTCTTCGGTATCGTTCATTTAGCCAATCCAAACTCGACCGCAATTTCGACAATTAACACTATCCTAGCAGGGCTATTGTTCAGCTTTGCTTACTTAAAAACGCGAGATCTATGGCTCGTATGGGGACTACATCTGATGTGGAACTGGATGCAGGGATCATTCTTCGGTATCGAGGTCAGCGGGCTGACCGACATAACAACAAATCCCTTGCTCCGCGAGATCGACACCGGCCCGACCTGGCTAACGGGCACGACCTATGGCATCGAAGGTGGTCTAGCCTGCACCATTGCCATAGCGATATCGATAGGGATTGTTTACTATTTGCCGGGCATTAAACCCGCCGAAGAAATGCTCGCTCTGTCGGAAACACAAATGTAACGGATCGTCGAGCGTGAAAGAGAAGTTGGCTACCGGTAACACAGATTTAACAGATAAAAATCTCACTCTTATCCGTATTGATCCGTGTGATCTGTGGCTAATTTCTTAAGCTGTCTGAATTTTGAAACTAATATCCACGGCTCTCGCCGAATGGGTCAGCCGCCCCACCGAGATCAGATCGACGCCCGCCTCGGCATACGAGCGAACACGGTCGAGATCCATCCCGCCGGAGGCTTCGATCAGCACATTCGGGTTCATATCGCGTGCCATTTGAACAAGTTTCGCGGCTTCCTCAGGCGTCTGATTGTCGAGCATCACGATCTCGGCACCGGCTTCGATCGCCTCACGTAGCTGTGCCCAATTCGATATCTCGACCTCGATCTTGTGCAGGTGCCCGACGTGATGTTGAGCGGCGTGGACCGCCTCGGTAATGCCGCCCGCGAGAGCGATATGGTTGTCCTTGATCAAAACGCCGTCGTCGAGCCCCATCCGGTGATTTTTGCCACCTCCAATGGTGACCGCGTACTTTTCGAGAGCCCTCAGGCCCGGTGTCGTCTTGCGTGTATCGACGATGCTTGCACCGGTTCCCTCGACCGCTTTGACAAACGCCCTGGTCAGCGTCGCGATACCGGACATCCGTTGAATAAGGTTCAGAGCAACCCGCTCACCCGTCAAAAGCACATCTGCATACCCCTTCAATGTGCCGAAAACAGTCCCGTCCTCGACCTCGTCGCCGTCGCTATAGGTAGTTTCGATCTCGGGGGTGTCTGGATCCAGGTGCAAAAAGACCGCCTCGGCGACATCCATGCCGCAGATAACGAGATATTCTTTAGCCAAAAAGCGGCCCTGTCCACGTGTGTCCGGTGCGACCGTCGCCCGTGTCGTAATATCGCCGCGTCCGATGTCCTCGGCAAGAAATTCACCGATCGCCGCCATCACATCGCCATTTTCAAGCCAGTTCATATTCCTCTGATTATCGCTATATCGGCTGATTCAAGCAAGCATATTCACTGCGGCCGCACCGTACCGTTAACTTTACACACCTCTCAATTGACATCAAACCATGCCCGCGTTATTCTCGTCGCATCCCCAAAAGGACTCGGTCAAAATTCGGATCTCTTATTAATGAATTGCAGGAGAAAATCTAGTGAAAAACGGACTCGGACTTCTTATAGCGGCAACAGTAATATTTACGGCGGCATTTGCGTGTAACATGAGCACCGCCAACATGAGCAGCTTTAAGATCGCATCGGACAAGGAAGGCACAAAGGAAACCACAAGCTTTAAGGGCGGGGACACCATTTACGGCCGCGCTGTTATCGCGAACAACGGCGGCAAGGTCAAGGTCAAGATGCAAATCAATGTTGACGATGTTCCCGGCATGACTAAGGGCGATATGGTCAAGGGCTCCGATGTGACCGTCGATATGGACGGCGACGGAACCGCAACCTACACGCTGCCGATCCCGAACGGTGTTAAAGGCGGCAAGTATATCGTTTCCGCCGATATGATCAACGATGCGGGCGAGAAAAAAGACAGCAAATCGGTAAATATCACGATCACGAGCGATTCGAGCGGCAGCACAAGCACCTCGGATAGCAAACACGACGACAAGGACAAAGACAACGACAAATAAGGTTATGCCTTAATGGAAATAAAAAGAGCGGATCGGCCTGGGACCCTCCGCTCTTTTTCATTTGATCGACAATATTAATCGGCACTAGTTTAACGCCTTCAGATTATTTTGTAATGTTCCGATCTGCTGTCCGATCTCCGCCTGCCTGTCCCGCAGTTCCTGCACCTTATCCGCCGGGGCACGCTCAACGAAATTTGCATTTGAAAGCTGTCCGTCGAGCCGTTCTTTCTCCTCGGCGAGCTTAGCGATCTGATTATTGAGCCGCTCGCGTTCCTTTTCAAAGTCGATCAGGCCCTCGAGAGGTACGGCAATCGACGCATTGCCCGTCAAAACGGCTTTAGCGGAGGCCGCAGGAACGTCGAGAACATCCCCGATCACAACCTTTTCAGCACGAGCGAGTTTAACGATCTGTGGCTCGTTCGCGGCAAACACCTGCTGCATCGACGCGTCCGCCGCGATATGAATGGCTACTCGAATGGATGTCGAGATGTTCATCTCCGCTCGGATGTTTCGTACCTTTGTAATGAGTTCTATAACCGCCGCCATGTCGCACTCGGCCTGTTCATCGATCATTGAGGCGTCACCG
>JAYVDQ010000430.1:0-11255 GCA_043749325.1 Chloracidobacterium sp.
CTGGATCAAGGAATCTCACACCGTCACGTTCGGTGGAAATATCAGGTTGATCCGTAATCGACGAGGAAGCTTTTCTTCGGCTTTCGACAGCGCGGTGACCAATCCCTCGGGTTACGCCGGTGCGGGGTCCTCTCTTTCGACTCCGATAAATGCCTTTTCGGCGATCTCAGGCTCTCGTACAGGTGTTCAAAATGCAACGACGGCGATCATCGGCCGTTTTTCGGGGTACACGACAAACTTTAATTTCAATCGTGACGGCACGCTGTTAGCTTCGGGGTCGCCGAGTGCGCGTGAATTCCGCACGGAAGAGTACGATGCTTACATGCAGGATTCGTGGAAGATGAAGCAAAACCTCACGCTGACGTATGGCCTGCGGTACTCGATCAGTCGTCCGGTTTATGAAAAGAATGGATTCGAAGTCAAAACGAGCCAGGACCTGACTGAATTCTTCAACGCTCGACGGGCTGCGGCAGCTCAAGGCGTGGCCCTCAATACGCCGATCACGCTCGAACTTTCCGGACCGGCAAACGGAAAATCGCCTCTTTATAAGACCGATAAGAACAACTTCCAACCGCGCATTGCTGCGGCCTGGTCTCCGTCCTTCAAATCGGGTGTCTTGAGCAAGATATTCGGTTCGAGTAATCAGTCGTCAGTTCGCGGTGGTTTTGCGATCACTAACGACTATTATGGCGAGCAGTTGGCGGTTACTTTCGACCTCAACAATACGCTTGGTTTCTCGTCGAATCAGTCGATTTCGGTCAATACATTTAACGTGACGACACGTCCGGCCCCGCTGTTTACCGGCTTTGGCCAGGCAATTCGTGGGCTCCCGAATATTATTTCCCCCGGTAATATCAGTTTTCCTAGAACTCAGCCATTCAATACCGATCCGGCCCTGCAGGCCCGGCGAATCGAGTCGACGCTGGACCAGCATCTTATCGCGCCGATCAACTATAGCTGGAATGTAACGTTTGAACGAGAACTCCCTCATGGAACGGTATTACAGATGGCCTATATAGGACGAAAGGCGCGTCACTTGATTGCCTCGCGTGATGTCATGGCGTTAAATAATCTTGTCGACACGCGTTCTAACACGGACTGGTACAGCGCAGCGACCCAGCTTGAGGTTTTGCGCCAACGCAACACGCCGATTTCGCAGGTGCCGAACATCCCGTGGTTCCAGAACATGCTGCCCGCAAATATTGCGACGTTGATCAATAACAATTATTTTGGCGGTACTGTTCTCAATCCTGCCTTGAGTCAAACACAGGCTATTTACCAGTTTGCTCTTGAAACTTACGGCAACGACTGGACCGACACTCAGGACGGTATCGAAGCCGGGTTGGGCCGCAACATCTTTTTCCACCCACAGTATGGCGCTTTGTCAACCTTCTCAAGCATTGGAAATTCCGACTATAATGCGGGAACATTGACAATTCGCCAGCGGCTTGGCACTTCGCTGACGATGGACTTCAATTACACGTTGTCGCAGTCCTTTGACGATGCTTCGGGCACTCAAACGAGTAATTCGTTTGGCAATTCGTTCATTCTCAATCCGCTGCGTCAGCGAGACAGCTATTCGTTGTCAAACTTTGACATGCGTCACATAGTCAATGCCAACTTCGTATGGTCACTACCTGTCGGCAAGGGTCGGTATTTCCTTGGAAATTCCAGTAAGGTCGCTAACGCAATTCTTGGCGGTTGGCAGTTATCCGGTATTTTCAGATGGAATTCCGGTCTTCCGATTAGCGCCCCGTTCGACGACGCACGTTGGGCGACAAACTGGAACGCGCAAAGCAATGTCGTTCGCACCAAAAACTTTCAAACTTGCCCGATCCGAGGCGACCGGCTCTTTGGCTGCAATACGGTTGCGGCATACAGCGGCTTCCGTAACGCATATCCGGGTGAAACGGGTGATCGCAACGTATTCCGCCTGCCCGGCTATATCGCTCTCGACATGGGGCTGAGTAAATCGGTGACTATGCCATGGAGCGAGAAGCAGAAAGTGCAATTCCGTTTCGAAGGCTTTAACGTGACGAATACTCAGCGGATGGGTGCGATAGCAGGCGGTCGGGACGGATTCGGCATCGGCAGCGATCCGCAAAACGTCAATAACATAAATCAAATACCAACAGCATGGACGCGATTTGTCGGCATTCAGGGCAAACCTCGCGTGCTGCAGCTTGGTATTCGCTATTCGTTCTAATTTTTTTGAACGAACTGGTCCTTTTTTGGAGCTGAGCCATCCTTACGGATGGTCTCAGCTCTTTTTGTTGGCGTTTATATACTGTTGGAGCTTTGCCTTTTCCTTAAAGTCGGGACGCTTGACGAGGAACTGTTCATACTCCGCTGCGGCACGATCCTTGTATCCGGCGGCGTTGTAGAGAAGAGCGAGGCGTAAGTGAGCCTCGGCCATTTCGTTTGGCGCAAGCCGTAGAGCTTGGTTAAAGTAAACGACTGCCATTGTGCCTTTTTTGAGATTGAGAAACGCTTCGCCGAGAAAATAGTTAGCTTCTGGCGAAGTCGGTCTCGCGATAACCGCCTTTATGAGAGTGTCAGCCGCTTTTTCGTAGGCCTTGCGGGCGATCTGAACCTGGCCCAAATTTACGAGGGCGAGCAGGAAATCACCTTTTTCCGCGACGGCGGTTTCAAATGCCCGAACGGCTTCGTCTTCCTTTTTTAGCCTGAAGTATCGCGTCCCAAGGTCTGTCCATGCCACAAAATCCTTTGGATCGTTCTTTACGATTTGCTCGAGTATTGCGACCGCTTTTTCCTCGTTCCTTTCCGTGCTTACCTCATCGAACAGCTTTTGTTGGGCGGGCATTCGAGGATAAAGAGCCGACACGGTACTGGGTTTCTGGCTCTGGCTTATGGTGTCAGTCCATGCGAGCTCGAGATCGTAACGAAAATCCGTCGGCGTAGGTGGCTGAATGTTTATATGCATTTTTGCGACCTCGCGGCCTTCGAGCTCGACGATCAGATCGTATTCACCGTTCGGTACATCGATAAATCTGAAGCGACCTCCCGGAGCGGCAGGCTGCCGCACCGCCGATATCGACCGACCGCTCGACAGCAGAACGTAAAAAGTGTTCGGCACTTTTTCATGGGTCTTGGTCGAATCGACTCTTAAGTCGCCATAGACGATATTACCTCCACCTTGAGCCTCAATGTTGATAACGTAGCCGATGGAGATCAGAATACAGATCGCCGGCACCCAAAATCGTCCTTTTTTATTTAACATGCTTAATCTCGTATATCTGAAATATGTCGAAGATAGTCGGATATGAGACTATCGTTTTTTTTAGTAGAAGTTCATTCACCGAGATACAAACGCCTCTTCGTCGATGATTTCAGACTCGAGCATTGAGGCGGCGGAGCTTATAGCTCCGGCAAAAACGGTAATTAAGAAAAAAGTAAGCCTAAACAGCTTTCGAATACCATAAGACACATTCCGTTAGTAGTAATTTATCTCCGATTTTAGCATCCTGCAATGAAATACGAGAATTATTTCTACTGAGTCCGCGAGGGCGCTGTTTTTTCTTGTTTAGCGAGCGGCGAAGGAGTCATTACCGGTAATGTCGGCCAGATGGCGGGTGTCGTTGAGAGCGAGGACGCGCACATTGCGGCGGCCGCGGAGCTCGAAGCGGTTGATGCCGCAGTTTGAGGTGATGATCCAGGGTGTCGTCTTGGTCCCGCGATGGATCGCCCCGAGCAAGTGCAGAATGAGAAAGCAGATCGCTCCGGTATGTGAGAAGATCGCTACGCGCTCGGTCGGGTGATTTCGGATTACATCGTGGAGTTTTGATGTTATTCGCCGGAGCAAATGACGGTAGCTCTCGCCCTCGGTGATGACGTGATTGACGCTGCGGTTGACCAGTGCGTAGTAGTCGCTGGGAAATTGAGCTTTGGATTCGTCAAAGGTCAAGCCTTCGAGCACGCCGACGTGGCGTTCCCGGAATGCGGGCGACGTATGTATCTCAAGATTCAATAATTTAGCCAATGGCTCAGCCGTCTGGACCGAACGGAGCAGATCGCTCGAATAAATCGCGTGGATGCCCTCTTTGGCAAGCAGATTCGCTGTCAGCTCAGCCTGTCGCTGCCCCAAGTCGGACAGCGGCGTCGGCCCATGCCCGCCAAAACGCCCCTCCGCGTTGCCGGCGGATTGGCCATGACGGATGAGATAAAGGCGCGTAGGTGGTGGCATCTGTTAGGCTTCGGGATCTGGAAGCGAATCATAAAGTCGTCTTGCCGCCATCTCAATTTGATGGAGTTCAAGAGTTATGATCTCCCAAATTGCGTCCAGGTCGAGTTTGAAATAGTAATGAGCGATAACGGCACGCAGTCTTGCCGCGTTTTTCCAATCTATATTCGGCTCATTTTTGAGTATTTCGAAGGGAATGTTTTTTACAGCTTCGCCAATTATCTCCAAATTTCTCGCGATCGCATCAACAGTCTTATGGTCTAGTGCGAACGATTCCTCTGAATGTCCCGATTTATATTCCTTGATTTTGTCGGCGGCTTCAATGATATCAAATAAATAAAGCCTAAAATCCCGTGACATAGACGGTTTCGCGAAGAATACGGTTTTTAATTAGTGGCTTTATCGAGTCTTTCATCACCAAATCTACTTTTCGACCAAACGTCGTTTCAAGATACTCCAATAAACCCATGTAATTTCGATATTTCGGTTTTACGAGATCAACCAGAATATCTACGTCACTAGTTTCCTTTTGATCTCCACGCGCGAAAGAACCAAATACACCGATCTCCCTGACGCCAAAACCGCGAATCGATTCACGGCGTTCTTCAAGCATTTTTAATATGTCGTCGCGCGTAGTCATAACTATGCGAAATTATACTACAGTTTTTTAAGCGGCGACCGACTCGGCCTTTAGCTTTTCGGTCTGGTAATGCGTCTGCAACGCACTGACAAATTCGTCGATCTGGCCTTCCATAACGAGTTCGAGTTGGTGAATTGTTAGGCCGATGCGATGGTCGGTTACGCGATTTTCTTTGAAATTGTACGTGCGAATTTTCTCGGAGCGGTCGCCGCTACCGACCATTGATTTTCGCTCGGCCGAAAGTGCGTCGTGCTGTTTTTGTTCCTCAAGTTCCTGTAGCCTTGCCCGTAACACACGCATGGCTTTTTCACGATTTTTGATCTGCGATTTTTCGTCCTGCATCGAAACGACGACGCCGGTCGGCATGTGCGTGATACGCACGGCCGAGTAGGTCGTGTTTACCGATTGGCCGCCGGGACCGGATGAGCAAAACGTGTCGATACGCAGATCGTTTTGATTGATCTGGACGTCGACCTCTTCGGCTTCGGGCAGAACGGCGACGGTAATTGCCGACGTGTGAATGCGGCCTTGCGTCTCGGTCTGCGGCACACGCTGGACGCGATGGACGCCGGATTCGAAACGCATTTTCGAATAAACATTGTCGCCCTCGATAATGGCGACGGCGTCTTTGATACCGCCCATACCGTTGTCCGAGGCTTCCATAACGTCCATTTTCCAGCCCTGGCGTTCGGCATAGCGGGCGTACATCCGCAGGATTTCGGCCGCGAAAAGCGTTGCTTCGTCTCCGCCGGTGCCGGCACGAATCTCGAGAATTACGTTCTTTTCGTCGTTCGGGTCTTTGGGAATGAGTAGTAATTTCAACTCGCCCTCGGCCAGCGGCAGTTTTTCTTCGATCTCGGCGATCTCGAGCGCGGCCATTTCTCGCATTTCGTCATCATCAGCGAGTTCGGAAAGGTCGCGGGCGCCTTGCAGATCCTCCTGCATTTTTCGGACCTCGCGATATTTTTCGACGATCTCACCAAGTGAGCGATGCTGCTTCATCAGACGCGCATACGCCGTCATGTCGGACATGAACTCAGGTTGCGAGATCTGATCGGTCAGCTCCTCATAGGATTTTTCGATCTGTGCAAGTTTTTCGAACATATGTTTTTAGCCACGAATTACACAAATAACACGAATATGATCTCTTTCTTAGATTCGTGCCATTCGTCTAATTCGTGGCAAATTTCTTAAACCACTACTTCCAATTCTCTTTGAAATACCGGGGCGTTTTCGACCTCGTCGGGCTCAAGTTTGAGCGATTCGTCCAGCGCCTTGATCGCGACCTCGAGCTGCTCGTTGTCGGGTTCCTGGGTCGTGATATTTTGCAGCCAGAGGCCAGGTTTGGTCATCAATTTGAATATCGCACCCGATTCTTTTTTGGCCGCGTAGCGGATCACCTCATACGAAAGGCCTGCGACGAGCGGCATTAAGGCTATTCGAATCGCCAGATTCATGAGCAAAAATCCTGAATTAATTACCGAAAACAACACGATCGCCACCAGCATCACCACCATCAGGAACGACGTGCCGCAGCGTGGATGTTGCCGACGCTGTAGTGTTGCGTTGTCTGGCGTGAGTTCGAGGCCTTTTTCCCACGTGAAAACCGTCTTGTGCTCGGCGCCGTGATATTCGAAAACGCGGCGGATATCTTTTAGCCGCGACATTGAAAAGATCATGATGACGAAAAAAACCATTCGCAACATTCCGTCCGCCAGATTGAACGCGATCCACGAATGCGGTTTTACTTCCCAAATATAAGCCTTGATCGTGGCGAACCAACCGGCACCGTCAGCAATGACCGGCCCGTCGGCCCAATGTAAACCGATGAAGGCCAGATTCGTAAGCAGCAGCGGTGCGGCCAAAAACAACGCGATATTGAACAACAAACCGAAAATAATCGAACCTACCGCACCAGCCGATTGGCCGGCCTTTTTGGCCTTTGATTCGGCGGGCATGATGACCTTGACCGGGGCTTTTGTAAAGTTTTCGTCCAATGTGCCGTCAACCAGGGCGGCCTCGGTTTCACCGGCAGTCTCGGCATCCAATTGTTTTTGGGCCTCGAAATCCTCTTCCCAGATCTTTGCCGAAAAATTGAGTGCTTTTACGCCGAGAGCCATCGATTGGATCAACGTCGCACCGCCGCGAAGCACCGGCCACGAGAGCCATTTGTACTTATCGCTCCATTTCGGAAGCGATTCGGCCGTCGTTATGATCGAGCCGTCCGAGCGGCGACACGCGATGGCGTAAGCTGACGGGGTGCGCATCATGACGCCTTCCATTACAGCCTGGCCGCCGACGATGAGGTCCCGCTCCATGGCGAATATGGTGTGGAGAAACTTAATTTTTCGTGCCAAACTTTTGTTTTTCATAATCTCTAATTGACGGCTTTCCGTCCGTACTAGTTGCCTTTTTGTTTCCTCGTGCCGGCTGTTTGAAGCAGGACGCTGAAGTGTCCGTTGCTCTCGAGATAACACTGCTTTACAAGGCTCGCATCCTCGAGTCCTTCCTCGCGAAGCTGGCTGTAAATCTCATCCTCAGTGAGAAACTCCTTGTCGAGATTCTTCTTGATAAACTTGCCGTTTTCGATCAACAGGAGCGGCTTTGGTGTCAAAAAACGAGCGATAAATGTTGATTTGAAACCAAGCCAGTCAAGAAAGAAATCCCAGAGCACAATCGTAATGATAAGCAGCAACGCCTCGGTGATCGACCGCGAATCGCCCGCCATGCCATTCTGAGCGGCGTCGGCAATGACGACGATCACGAGCAGGTCCGCAACACCGATCGAACCTGACTGACGCCGGAATATACGCAAAATGAAGTACATTCCGAGGTACATTATCGTACCGCGAATTGCGATCTCGAGGACCGATTCGGTCGGCACGAACATGGAATGCCAGTCGATCTTAAAAAGCGTCTCCACAATTATCAAAAAGAACTAACGCCGACCTTTTTTCACCTATCGCAGGTGTATAAAAATACACATTTAGCGAATGGCGCTTTAGGTCGGCGTCAGTTTTTATTAGCTAATATCTGTCAGTAATTTTTATCACAATGTGACAAAGAAGCTGGCGGTGGTGCCGGCGTTCCACTTATTTCGCGATCTCAGCGGCACCGCGGGCGTAACGCTTGTTAAAGCGGTCAACGCGTCCGGCCGTATCGACCAGTTTCTGTTTGCCGGTGAAAAACGGATGGCACTCGGAGCAGATTTCGATATGCAGCTCTTCGCCCATCGTTGACCGGGTCTTAAATGTATTGCCGCAGGCACAGGTAACCGCGATCTCGTTATAATTCGGATGTATTTCTGGTTTCATAATGTCACTTCCTTCGCCGTATATAAGCGATGTGATCTTGCGTTAAACGCAATCTTTAATCATACGTCCGATTGCGGGTTTGGTCAAGTAAATCACTAGACCTCACGCTTCAGTGCCTTTTGGTAGATATCGATCCACGCCTGCGGAGTGAGTTTTGACGCAAGCTCGCCGATCAATTCCAGCGGGGCCTCCTCCGGCTTTTTGAAACGCACGCAGCCTTTGCCCATGTCGAGTATTCGCGTCGAATGTTTGGGCCACGCGTCCTGAAACCATTTCAGCAACGGCCCCGAGGCGTATAAACCCAGGTGATGCAGTGAGATATGGCTCTTTGTCGATGCCAGGCTCATGAGCATCAGCGGCTTTGTCGGATCACAGTGATAGCCCGCCGGAAAGAGCGAATGGGGGACGACCCAGCCGATAGTGCCATAACAAATACCTTCCTTAAAGCCTTTTGGAATGTTTTTGTTTATGGCTTTTCTGATCGCAGCGACCGCTGCTTTGCGGTCGTCGGGCAAGCTCTCGATGTACTCCTCAGGCGTCGCCGGTTTTGATTGCGTATTTGATTTTGTTTGCATAGATAGAATCCACTCCGACAGGGATTTTAGCGCCTGTCTCGCGAATTGAGAAGCGTTTCGAGCCGTTGTTCGCGGATGCCGTAAAATTCTTTGATTCCGCCGATCTGACGGGCGACCTCGTCAGTGTTCTTTTGTTTCACGAGACGAGTGCCGACGAGCATATTATTCTTCGGCGTGTGTTCGATAGGGACAAACTCAAACAGCTTGGTCGCGTACCCCTCACGTTCGAGCAGGAGCGAACGCAGGCCGTCTGTTATGGTCTCGGCGACGCGTTCGAGCATCACGCCGTGTTTTAGGATGTCTTTGAACATTTCGGGCGGCTTGATCTGCGGGCGAATTTGCTTATGGCAGCACGGTGCGGCGACGATCAGGCCGGCGTGGGCCTCTATGCCTTTGTAGATCGCGTCGTCGGTCGCGGTATTGCAGGCGTGGAGAGCGATCAGGATATCTGTCTCGCCTAGATCAAAGGAATCAATTGTGCCGTCGACAAACTTAAGCTGGTCGAATTCGCTCGCCCGCGCGATGTCGTTGCAGAGACCGGAAAGCTCCTTTCTGGCCTCGACGCCGGTGACGGTGACATTGATGCCGCGTGCGTTTTTGAAATAGTCGTAGGTGGCAAAGGTCAGGTAGCCCTTGCCGGAACCCATATCGACGATCTTTAGCTCGGAGCGGTCTTTCAGAACGGATTTATCGACGAGGCTCGCGAGTATCTCGACAAATTTATTGATCTGCCGCCATTTGTCCTGTTGCTGAGCCTTGATCTCGCCGCGGTCGGTTGTGAGGCCGAGGGCCCGCAGGTAAAATGCGTTCGGGTCGATCTGGAGCGTCTTTTGGCGGTCGTGTTCGAGAACGGGCAGGGCCTTAAATGTTGGTTTAGCCACGTTTAGCCGCGATTTGCCGCCCTTTCCTATATCGAGCTGAAAATCGTTTTTCGTCGTGAAAAGATGGCCGCTGAAAAATTGTCCGTCGAGAGCTTCAGAAACTAAAGCGATGCCGGTGTCGAAATCGTAATTCTTCGCCGTGTCCCGCGTGTCGTGCCGGTAAAGGAAAAAGAGCCTCGCGTCTTTTTTCGTCTCGATCAGCCGGATGTGGATTTTTTGCAGATGTTCGTCCGCACCCTTATAATTACCTAAAGTAAGTTTTACGAATGTGCCGCCCGCCAGACTCGCGGCAAGTTCGTTGAGAAATTTATCTACGCTTTCAAGCATTCCGAGGAAGAGGTTAGCATAATGGAAACAGAAAATAACGTTATCCCGGCCAAGCAGTTTGTCGAAGGGGCAGCGTACCTGCTGCGTGAAACGTTTGAAGGCTCACCCGAGGGACAGCCGAGCGCTTATCTCGATCGCGGCGTTGGAATTTTCGAGACCTTAGGCGAAGTCTCTGCCAATGCGGCGTCTGTCGAATTTCACGGAACGACGATAGCTGCCCAGACTGAGCACGCAAAATTTTATCTCGACCGGCTTTGCGAGTTTATCAACGGCCGCACCGAAGCGGTCAATTGGGATGCCAGTTGGCTGATCGAAACGGTCAATGACGCCGAGTGGGACGCCCTGCGCGAAAGCGTCCGGCATTCGTATGAGAACATGATGCGATGCCTCGCCGACGTACCCGAATGGAATGAGATTCGTATCGGCATGGCGATGGGCATGGTTGCCCACACCGCCTATCATCTCGGTGCGATCAGGCAAGTGGCTAAAGCGGCCACGAGTGAATAAAAAGTATCTTTGGATCAATTTTCATTTGTCCTGTTAAGCTCAAGAAAGATTGTTAGAAAAGGTCAGACAAAAGAAATGGTTTCTGCTGGTGTTGGCTGTTTCTCTCGTCCTATTAACCCTAACATCCAGGATCTGCCTTGCTTATTTTTATCCGGTTGACGGACCCGGCGACGGCGTGGTTTATACGCAGATCGCGAAAAATATCCTCGAACAAAACGTCTATTCTCTTGAGTCGCAAGCTCCTTTCACCCCGACGCTTGTCCGCCTGCCGGGTTATCCGCTCTTTGTCGCTGCCGTTTATTGCATTTTCGGACACGATAACAACACCGCCGTCCGCATTGTGCAGGCGGTTTTCGACACCGGAACGTGCGTGATTGTCGCTTTGCTCGCATTTCTCTGGACTGAGGACGACGAGAGCAAAAGGAAAAACGCGCTGTGGGCGTTTCTCCTTGCCGCATTATGCCCGTTTATCGCGATCTACGCGGCGACGCTTTTGACCGAAACGCTCACGACATTTCTGATGGCGGCGATGGCTTTGACGGCGACACTTGCCCTAAAAGCCGCGAGTTGGAAAAGGTCAATGCCCTGGTGGATGTTGACGGGCCTATTTGCGGGAACGGCGGTAATGCTGCGTCCGGACGCCGGACTTTTTGCGGCCGGTATCGGGTTGACGCTGGTTATCTCGGGCGTGTTCTTAACAACAGAAGACTCGCCGAAATTTCCTGCTCGACTTATGCAAGGTGCGTGGAAAGGCGCGACATTTACCTTGTTTTTCATCCTGGTTCTCACACCTTGGACGATACGCAATTA
>JAYVDQ010000431.1:0-3971 GCA_043749325.1 Chloracidobacterium sp.
CGGAGGCCGATGAGAGCGACCGGTCGTTTCTGATGCTCTACCCGACGATCGCGGTCGTTACCAACATCGACAAAGAGCACATGGAATCGTACAAGGGCATGGACGATGTTTTCAATGCTTTACGGATTTTGTAAACAAGGTCCCGTTCTTTGGGGCCGCGGTCATCTGTCTTGACGATCCGAATGTTCAGTTAATAATCCCGAATATCAAACGCCGCCGTGTGACCTACGGATTGACCGCACAGGCGGATATTTCAGCGAATGACATACGGTACAACGAGACGTTTGGCTCGACATTCACCGTCTCTCGGGGCGACAAGGTATTGGGTGAGATGAATCTGCCGGTGCCAGGTAAGCATAATGTTTATAATGCGTTAGCGGCGACGGCGGTTGCGTTGGAACTTGAAATACCGTTCGAGAAGATCGTCGAGGCGTTTCTCGGATTCAGGAACGCGAACCGGCGTTTTCAATTCAAGGGCGAGGCCGGAGGTGTTACCGTCATCGACGATTACGGACATCATCCGACCGAGATACTGGCGACGCTTTCAGCAGCAAAAAACAGCTCGGGCGGTAAACGGACGGTGGTTGTGTTTCAGCCGCACCGGTACACGCGAACCAAAGAATTGATGGCTGATTTTGTCGTAGCGTTCAACAACGCAGATGTTTTATTTTTGCTCGACATCTACGCCGCCAGCGAGCAGCCGATCGAGGGGATCACAGCCGAAATTCTCGCCGAAAATATCAAGAAATTCGGACACAAGAATGTTTCCTATATCGGCGATATAAACGCGGCGACCAACAAGGTCTGCGAAGTTGTTCAGCCCGGCGATCTGGTCATAACGCTCGGAGCTGGCAGTGTGACGCGCCTTTCAGATGAGATATTCGAAAAATTAAGGGAACGCGAGCGGCAGGCCTAGGCTTTTAGCGATCTATGGCGAAAAAGAAAAAGACTTCAACTAAACCAAGGGCTTCGTCGGTCAAGCCGCGAGGGAAGGCCGTTTCGTCCCGCGTGTTGGGCAGGGCGGGGTCGCGGAGCTTTGGGCGGTTTGGACTGCCATTGCTCATTTGCGTTGTGCTTATCGCCGGTTTGGCTGTTTTGGGGGTTTTGGGATACCGGACGGCTACCGAATCCGGCTTTTTTAAAGTGCGGTCCATAGACGTTCGCGGCAACGACAAAACACCGACCGACGATATTCGCCGGATCGTTGCCAGCGAGGTCGAAAAACCGGGCGTGTGGAACGCCGATCTCGCTGACATTCGGTTAAAGATCGAAAAGTTTCCGTTTGTTAAGTCCGCTGCGGTTTCGCGAATGCTGCCCGCCGGTATCCGGGTTGATGTGGTCGAACGCATTCCGGCCGCAGTTGTGCATTTGAAGTCGGGTGATTTTTTGATCGATGGCGAAGGGGCGATCCTATCGGCGGCTGGGGGGAATGAAAAGGATTTTCCCTTCGTGCTCTATGGCTGGGACGAGGCAAAGACGGAAAAAGCACCGTCGGACAACGTCGCTCGGCTCAAGCTTTACAAAAAGATGCTTGACGAATGGAGGCAATTTGACCTCTTGTCGCGTGTCAAGCAGGTCGATCTTTCAGACCTTAAAGAACCGACGGCTATTGTCGAGGATTCGGGCAGGCCGATCTCGATCATGCTTGCGAAAGACAGCCTCGGAAAAAGTTTAAAAACCGCGATCGAGGCGGTGACCGGAAAGGGAGCAAGGGTCAAATCAGTCAACGCAGGCGGCGGGTATCCGGTTATTCAGTATTTAGATTTTTAGTGTGTAGTTATGGCTAATGAGATCCAGGCGGTTGGTTTAGATATCGGGACGAGCCGGGTGAGGTGTGTCGTCGGCGAGCCAGCGGCAAACGGCAAAATGAACATCGTCGGCGTCGGCGAAGCGGAGTCAAAAGGGTTGCGGCGCGGTGTTGTAACCTCGACCGAGTCGGTGGCCGAGTCGATCCGAAAGGCCGTCAGCGAGGCGGAACGAGTGAGCGGTCTCGAAATAGGATCAGCGACTGTAAATCTGTCGGGCGAGCATCTGCGGGGCGAAAATAAGAACGGCGTCGTCGCCGTCGCCGGCGCTGAAAAAGAGATCACGGACGAGGACACCGACAGGGCCATTGACTCGGCAAGCGCGATGCCGCTGACGCCCGGATGGGAGATCGTCAGCCGGCTGCCGCAGGAATTTATTGTCGATGGCCAGGACGGCATTACCGAGCCGGTCGGCATGAACGGCTCGAGGCTCGAGGCTCTCGTACACATTGTGACAAGCCCGAGCGCGGTTAGGCAAAACCTGTTAAAGGCCGTGACTCGTGCCGGTGTCGATGTCGAAAATTTAGTTTTGGAACCACTCGCCGCCGCCGAGAGCGTTTTGACCGACGACGACAGGGAATACGGCTGTGCGATCGTCAACATGGGCGCCGAGATCACGAGCCTTATTATTTTTGGGCGCGGGGCGGTGCAGCACACTGCGGTTTTTCCGTTCGGCAGCATGCTGTTTACAAAGGACATCGCGACCGGCCTTCGCGTATCGATCCCTGAGGCGACCAAGATCAAGCATAACTGGGGCTGCGTTGCGTCATTCCTGATCGATGACGAGGAAAAGCAAGAGATAATCGAGATCCTACCGTTTGGTCGAAACGAGACGCGTGGACTGTCAAAAGAAATACTTTGCGACATCATGCAGCCGCGTGCGGTCGAGCTAATGCAGCACATTGCACGCGAGGCAAATTCCGCCAAGGCCCAGATATCGGGGGGCGTTTTTCTGACAGGCGGCGGATCGATGGTTCGCGGGCTGCCGGAGATCGCGGAACAGGTTTTTGACGCACCGACGCGGGTCGGGTTTTTGGAACGGTCGTATTTCGGAGGCCTTGTCGAGGAGGTCCAGAGTCCGCACTGGGCAACCGCATCGGGTCTCGCGCTTTACTCCATGCGCAGCCAAATGCGGGGCGAGGGACAAGGCGGAAAATCGTCCGCTCGCAAGGTTGCGGACTGGTTTGGAAATTTTCGCGACAAATTTAGATAAATGTAACATGGCGACTAGATTTTCAACCCAAACGGTTGTATGCTAATTGCCCGATAGCACAATATCTTGTTATTTTGTGACACGCCTCGAAAATCGCCGCGATAGGATGGGTTCGTAATTTCCGGTATGGGAAACTTTATAGCAATGGAAGACCTTGAAATGAATAACAACGGCATTAAAATGTTTATCGATGAGCCCCCGATCACAGGGGCACGGATCAAGGTGATCGGCGTCGGTGGCGGCGGAAGCAACGCTGTCAACCGGATGATCGATGCTGGGATCAAGGGCGTCGAATTTATCGTCGCCAACACGGACCTACAGGCGCTTAACGCGTCAAAGGCGCCGATGAAGATCCAGCTTGGCAGCAAATCGACACGCGGGCTCGGCGCCGGCTCGAACCCCGATATCGGCCGGGCGGCTGCGCTTGAGGATACGGAAAAACTGCTCGATGTGCTTGAGGGCTCCGACATGGTCTTTGTAACCGCCGGGCTCGGCGGTGGGACCGGCACGGGTGCGGCCCCGGTCGTTGCATCGCTTGCGATAGAGCTAGGTGCGTTGACCGTTGCGATAGTCACAAAACCTTTCGCTGTCGAGGGCAAAAAGCGTATGGCGCAGGCCGAAAAGGGTCTTGCCGAGCTTCGCGGATGCGTCGATACGCTGATCACTATCCCGAATGCAAAGCTTCGCGAGGTCGAGGAAAAGATCACGATCATGGACGCTTTTCGCCGTGCGGATGACGTTTTGCTGCGGGCCGTCCAGGGCATAACCGACCTTATCATCACTCCGGGTATCATTAATCTCAATTTTGCCGACGTGACCACGGTCATGCGCGGCAAGGGCGTGGCACTTATGGGAATCGGCAAAGGCGATGGCGAAGACGCTGCGTCGAAAGCGATGCGTGCAGCCCTCGATTACAAACTTCTGGAAGAGCACTCGATCAAAGGTGCAAAGGC
>JAYVDQ010000432.1:0-4179 GCA_043749325.1 Chloracidobacterium sp.
ACCATGTTTTTTGGAAGACCGGAGCGAATAGACGTTTGTATTAGTTGAACGGAAGTAAAGCATGTACGAGCACAGCGGCAAATATTAGTCGCTAGTAGCAAGGCTGGAAGTCCATTCACGATCTCCAATCGACCCGGCTGCATTGTTAGCAAGACAATGCGGTCTTTTTTATTTTTTGCCCGCGAAACACGCGAAATTACAAAAAAGAAAACAGATGCTTTCGTGACTTTCGTGTGTTTCGTGGGCAATATTATATTTATGCTAAAAGTGCTGACAGCTGAGCAAATGCGTGAGATCGATCGTCTGACGACCGAGCGGTACGGCATTCCGTCGATCCTGCTGATGGAAAACGCCGCTCAAGCGGTTGCCCGCGTCGTTACCGAAAAACTCGGCGGATCGGTAAAAGACAAATCGATCCTCGTTCTCTGCGGCAAAGGCAATAACGGTGGCGACGGAGCAGCCATTGGACGTCTTTTGTCCGAAGACGGAGCAGAGGTTTCTGTTGAGCTTTTCGGAAGTTTTGCTGAAACTAAGAGAGATGCTCGGCTCAACTTTGAACGTCTAGCTTCATTGCAGAAGGTGACGCTCAAAGAGGTTAGGGCCGAGTTGGATGATAACGGAGTTGATGGGTGGATGGACAACTCGGACTACGATGTTGTGGACGTTGTGGTGGATGCACTTTTTGGAACAGGCCTTACGAGAAAGCTGGATGGATTTTTTCTTGAGCAGATAGAAATTCTCAATAAATGGAAGCGAATTCATAAAAGGCCGATTTACATATCAGTGGACCTTGCGTCCGGGCTGGACGCCGATTCACATGACGTCTTGGGTGCGGCATTGCGAGCGGATGCTACGGTCACCTTCACCGCCCCTAAGATCGCCAATATCTTACCACCCTCATGCGATATAAACGGGGAACTGTTCGTAGAAGATATCGGCTCACCACAAGAGCTTATCGACGAGCAGCCATCGCAGATGTTTGTGACTGAGAAAAGCGATGCCGCCGAATGGTTGCAGAAGTCGAGGTTCACGAACGATTCCTACAAAAACAAACGCGGCCACGCTCTTGTGATCGCAGGTTCGGAGAGCTATTCAGGTGCGGCGGTTTTGGGCGGGAATGCGGCGATGCGTTCTGGCGTTGGATTGGTGACAATTGCGACACCGAGATCGTCGAAAGACTCCGTTGCTTCGCGAGTTTTACCCGAGGTTATGGTTCGAGGCGTAGCCGAAACTGAGAACGGCTCGATCTCGGAAGATGCATTTGAGGAGGCTAAAGATCTGTTGGAAAAGGCCGATTCGGTCGCGATCGGCAGTGGTATTTCTCAAGATGAAAGCACAAAGAGTTTTGTTCAAAGGGTGGTCAAAAACCGGCGGCAGCCGACCATCATAGATGCAGATGCCCTTAATCTACTCTCGCCATTCGCTGCGAATGGCGAGAGCCGTGAGCCTCTGATATTGACTCCGCATGAAGGCGAGTTTATGCGGCTGCTTGGAACGGATGACAAAGAGGCTATCAAGGACCGGGTAGCCGCCGTTCGCGATTTTGCGACAAAGCACAATGTAATTCTCGTTCTCAAGGGCGAGCGAGTTTTGATCGGCGAGCCGGGCGGGAAGGTCGTTGTCAATCCGACCGGGAACGCCGGGCTTGGCAAAGCGGGTAACGGCGATACTCTTACCGGAATCCTCACGGGCTTTGCGGCGCAGTCGGCAAAAATGGAAATTGACATTTTCGAAACGGTCGTCGCGGCGGTTTATGTGGCCGGAATGGCTGGCGATATTGCCGAGCAAAAATATGGTAAGCGTGTGATGACCGCGTCGGATGTGCGTGAATGTTTGACTGAGGTGTTTGATAAGTTAGAAAGGAATTCTATTTGAATTTTATGGAATCATTGGAATCCATTTTTGATACCGCTGACGAGACTTTTAAACTCGGCCACGAGATCGGCAAATCGATCATTGGCGGTGAGGTCTTGCTGCTATATGGCGGTTTGGGAGCGGGCAAAACCTTGCTTACAAAAGGTATTCTGTCGGGCCTCGATTTCGATATCGATGAGGTCACGAGTCCGAGCTTTACACTCGTCAATTTATATAAGACGCCTAACTTCGATGTTTTTCATATTGATTTCTGGCGGTTGGACGGGCCGGGCGACGCGGCCGATGCGATCGGGCTTGACGAGATCCTCGAAAACGAGCGGGCGGTGACCATCATCGAGTGGGCCGACCGGCTGGGAGAGGTTTCGTTTTCGAATAAAATGATAAAAATCATTATCGTTGGCGATGGCGATGAGCCGCGGTTGATCAAGGTCGAACGAGCCGTGGCAAATATCTCAAATTTGAAAGATCCGAGTCTTGTGATAAAAAAAGAGGCCCGGACGCTCGAATTGTTTGATGGTGACACGTTAGTCAAAACCTACGAGATCAGACTCGGATTTTCCCCCAGCGGCGACAAGGAGATCGAGGGTGATGGACGGACACCAGAGGGCGAGTTTTATGCCTTTGTTAAGAACGATAAGAGCAAATATACGGCGAGCCTGGGCGTGAGCTATCCGAGTATCGATGACGCCGAGCGCGGGCTTGGGGCGGGTTTGATCCCCGCTGAAGAGGCAGATTCGATCAAGTTATCGATCCAAACGATGGCCATGCCGTCGCAGAAAACCATGCTCGGCGGCGAGATCTATATTCATGGCGGCGGCACCGAAGACGACTGGACCGAAGGCTGTATCGCGCTCAATGACGGCGATATGCTTGAGCTTTTCGCTGCCGTGCCGCGCGGCGTACGGATCACGATCTTGCCTTAATGTCTTCTTGCCACAACCCTGCAAAAAAATTAACATCAAATTTCTTTGCCGCGCCTTGCTGTTGGCATATAATCTAGCCCGCAGTATATGTCGCTCACCTCATCAAATCGTAAAAAGGACACTCCGGTAATCGAGTCCGTAACAACCATGTCGGACGAAACGGATCGAATGCGTTTGTTCAACCGTGAGCTAAGCTGGCTCGAATTTAACCGGCGCGTCCTTGACGAAGCGACCGACGACAGCTTGCCGGTTCTCGAGCGGCTCAAGTTTCTCTCGATCTTCTCGACAAACCTGGACGAGTTTTTCATGATCCGGGTATCGGGCCTCAAGGAGCAGATCGCTGAGGGCGTCGGCGAGCTTTCGGCTGATGGAATGACGGCCTCGGAACAATTGGAAGAGATATATCAGCGGCTGCGGTCGATGCGAAAGCGACAGGCGGCTTATCTTCACGAAAATGTCTTTCCGGCTCTACAGGCTGCCGGAATAACGATCGAATCTTACGCGAGACTTAATACCAAAGAAAAAAAGCTGCTCGATAAATACTTTCGCGGGCATCTTTTCCCGATTCTCACGCCGCAATCCGTCGATTCGAGCCACCCGTTTCCATATGTATCGAATCTGAGCGTGAACCTCGGCCTTTTTATCGAGCCGAACCGGGCCATTACGCAGGCAAATCTAAAGCATCTCTTCCGTCAAAAGCGGTTTGCGCGTATCAAACTGCCGCCGTTGCCGAGGCTCATACCGATCAGCGAAAAGAACGGCCGTTATGCGTTGCTCGAAGAGGTGATAGCGGCGAATGTTCACGAGTTGTTCCCGAACATGAAAACCAGCGGGGCGTTTCTTTTTCGCGTAACGCGTGACGCCGACATCGAGCTTCGCGAGGACGAGGCAGGCGATCTGATGCGTACGCTCGAACGCGAACTACAGCGCCGCCGCGACCGTTTCGCCGTCCGGCTTGAGATCGCGTCGGACATGCCCGAAAAAATGGTCAAACTGCTCGCCACAGGCACTGGTTTGACCGACGAAGACATCGACCGGATCGAAGGCTTTGTCGATATTCCCGATCTGATGCAGCTTTATGGACTCGACAGGCCAAAATTGAAGGAGAAGCCGATCGCGACCGTTTTACCAGTCTCCTTGCAGAAAAAAGAGAGTTTTTTTGATGTCGTTAAAAGACACGATGTATTGCTTCACCATCCCTATAATTCGTTTAACAGCGTTTCCGATTTCATTGCGGAGGCGGCCGACGACCCGAATGTTCAGGCCATAAAGATCTGCCTTTACCGGACGGGAAAAGACTCGCCGATCGTGGCCTCACTGGTACGAGCAAGCCGGTTGGGCAAACAGGTAACGGCGGTTGTCGAGCTAAAAGCGCGGTTCG
>JAYVDQ010000433.1:0-2924 GCA_043749325.1 Chloracidobacterium sp.
GCAAGCTCAGCCGCCGTCGCGTCAGCCGTGACCGAGTCTTCGAAAATGCCCGACCGCTTGCCGGAAACAGCAGTGATCCGGCCAAAAATATTCATCGTCGCCTGTTGGAGGCCGCCGACCTGCTCAAAGGTTAGTTCCTTATTTCCCGTCTGAATCGTAAATGCTGTTATCACGCGGTCGTCCGACTGGCGAAAGAAATCGACCCGGAGATCAAATTTAAGCGGATTATTGTCCAGCACGCCCGAGTCGCCACCGGCGATTCCCTGTAGATCGCTGAATTTGACGGCCGGTGGGTGAAACAAGCCAACCTGGATCTCCATCCTGCGGAACATGGTGTCCTGTTCACGCTGATAATGCTGCTGGCCGTTATCGATGCCGGAAATACGGTCGCCCTTGCTGGTAAGGCCCAATTGCTCGGACGACGTCAAACCTGCGCCCGGTACATACTTCAACGCGTCTTTTTCATTAGCGTCGCGAGCGAGGCGGTATTCGCCCGAACCGGTCGGATCGACAAATTCAATCTCGATGCCGTCACCGACATTATCCAAGTGACGGTAAAACCAGACCTCAAACGGGTATGTAGTGGTCGAGCCCCCGCCCTCATAACTAGGGCGGTCATACGAACCGCCGGACGGGTGAGACTCGACCGAATCGGCCTTGCCCCATGCTATATATATGCGGCCACGATCCGTTTTCCAACCCGGTATTCCCGATGCAAAATGCTCGTTGGCATAGGCGATGCGCTCGTAATACTGGTCGCGATATTCATTCTCTTCAGTGTCGGGATTGGGGTCGCGGCGGCGCCAAAAATTCTCGATAAAGTTTTCGCGTTCCTCGTCAGTCTTTAACGCTTCAAAGGCTTTCTTCTCTTCGTTGGTAATAATGTAAGCAACGTCATTATTTTTCCACTTTTTGTAAATGTCACTTGCTTCTTTGCTGACATTGCGGGCGTTTCCCGTCGGATCATTCGGGTTCTTTTTATCCGGCGGCTGAGCCCACGCGGCAATCGCCCCGAGCGCCAAAATGACGATCGCGATCGCAATATTTCTAAACGAATTCACTTTTGACATAGCGGTAATACTCCCTCAAAACGCCGAGACGATACCGGCAAACTCTGCTAAATTTCCAATTTAAATGATTTTAGCCAGTAACTACGTATATTTCAAGATGAAAAATGCTCCGCTATGGTTGCATCAGAGCGCTCCATCGTATTCCGCGTCGGTTTTGCGTTTTTTGGCAAAGAACCACGCGATAAATATCGAGACCACATACAGCATGATCATCGGTGCCGCGAATAGCAACATGTTTGGAATATCGTTGGTCGGCGATACAACGGCCGCTATTATTAATATGACTATTAGCGAGATCTTCCATGTTCGGATCATGAGTCCCGCCGTCACGAGTCCGATCCGTGCCAACACATACGTGATCGCCGGCATTTGAAAGATAAGCCCCATCGCCAGCATTATGATCGTAATAAAATCAAGATAGTCGTTCGCCTTTAGGAGCAATTTAAATTCGTGCCCGACGCCGAGCAGATAACTAGCAGCAGGAGGAAAAAGTATGTAGTATCCGAACGCAGCTCCTATTATAAAAGAGATCGACGAAAGGCCGATAAACGGGGTCACATAACGCCGTTCGTGTTTGTACAACGCGGGTGAAATAAACATCCATATCTGCCATAGTAGCAGCGGCAGGGCAAAGGCTATCGCCGCGTAAAACGAAACCGTGACATAGATCATGTACGGTTCCATAGCCGTCGTGACCGTCATTTTTTCGTCGGCATCCGGCTGGCTGATGGCCGTGGCCGCTTCATTAAACTGAATTGGTAGTCGTATCCCAATGGGAACAATCGCGTTATTTGTCAGCAATTTTTCGGTCGTAAAGAGCCCTAAATCGCCTTTAAAGTCTCTTTTGACCGCTGCATTTACCGTGGTGCCGGGCGAGATCAACGCCCCCCCGACATTTGAGGCCTCGTCAAAAATATAGCGTCCGCTATCGCCCTCTTTCAGGTTAATGATCGGGATCACACTTTCATCACCCTGAAGCCCTTTGACCGGAACATTTTGGCGTGACGCCTCATTGAGGGCCCGGCGGATGGGTATGCTAAGAAAATTATAGATCCCTTCGGAAAAATAGAAACAAATACCAAACGCAATAACGAGGATGATCGCGGATCTGACGATCCGCCCGCGCAGTTCGTCCAGGTGCTCGAGAAATGACATGTGTACGCCCGGTTCTGGCTGTTGATCTTTTTCTTTCATTGAGCGTTACAGCCAGTTTTGCTTGTCGTTTTTGTTGTTTGGAACGGTCGTTTCTTCGGTTGCCTCTATTTTGGCTTTTTCGGGGAGCAATGCGGGGTCGAAACTTGCGGGATCGATCTGCTTTATCGCCGGGGTATCCACCGTTTCTTCTGATTCGGCCGTTTCGGGTGCGGAAATAGATTCGACCCGCGCCACGGGTTCGGCCTCGATCGCGTCGAGGTCAAAAGCCTTGGCCTCTTCCTCAAAATTGACCTCTTTCTGCCAAGTTTCCTTAAATTCGCTCGTCGCGCTTCTGAACTCGGACATCATCTTGCCGATCTTGCGGGCCATTTCTGGCATTTTCCTTGGGCCTAGGAAAATAAGGGCGACGATCCCGATAAGGAGCAATTCCGAAGTTCCGATAGATTCGAAGATGAATAAATACAACTAATTTACCTCGATCAAATAATTTCCACGCGGCGCGACCTGGCCTATAACAACGGCGTCCGTGATCCCGCCCAAAAATTGGGCCGCGTGTTCCTCAGGCAAACTTATTAATAACCCGCCGGCGGTCTGCGGGTCAAACAAAGCGCTCTGCATCTCGCGCGACACCCTTTCGTTTATCATAACCGTTTCGCCGACATATACGCGATTGTTTTTATCACCACGCGTCAACATACC
>JAYVDQ010000434.1:0-3155 GCA_043749325.1 Chloracidobacterium sp.
ACATGAAAACGAATTCAAAGTCGTCTTTCAGTTATTAGGCGAAATAATGCATGACCCCAAATATCTTAAGCGAAAGATCGGGTTTGTTGAACCAAAGAAAAGGAAAAAATGAGCCGGGAATTACAGTTAGGGAAATATGAGTTCTATCCATATGAACTCGATGGGAAGCGCCGCGACATTTGGTTGCTTTACCAAAATAGATAGAGATAAAGATATCGCTCTTATTGTAATGGAAAATTACTCTGGCGGAGAGCCATTGAATGCAATCCAACAAATCGCGGATTTTTTGCTGAAAAAATATTCCGATAAATGATACGGATTTATGAAACTATCACCAACAGAAATATTTAAGGGTAAAAAGATCTTCTTTATCGGCGGGACGGGCTTTGTGGGCAAGGTCACGTTGTCGATGCTGCTGCATAATTTTCCGGATATCGGAAAGGTCTATACGACCGTGCGGGCGCGGGATGCCAAGGAATCAAAGATCAGGTTTTGGACGTCGATCGTGACGTCACCGACGTTTGATCCGCTGCGTGAGAAATACGGCGACTCTTTCACGGATTTTATCCGGGCTAAGGTCGTTCCGGTCAATGGCGATGTCGGTAATGAATACCTCGGCATCGAAGAAAAAGACGCGAAAAAGATAATGCGCGACACCGACATCATTATCAATGGTGCTGGAAATGTGACGTTTAATCCGCCACTGGAATCGGCTCTGAGGACGAATGTTGTCGGGTCGAACAACATCATCAAGATGGCGCGGATGATGAAAAAACCGCGTCTGGTGCATGTTTCGACGTGTTTTGTCGCCGGCAACCGCTCAGGGCCGATCTGGGAAAATGAACCGGTCGTCGGTTATTTTCCGCGAAAGGACGAGCTTATCGGGACAGTGTTTGACGTCAATCGCGAGGTCGAGGACTGCGCGCGCCTGAGCGAACAGGCACGGCAAGAGGCGGACGACGCCGTGCAGGCGGCGAAGTTTCGCGAGCTAGCCCGCTGCCGCTTTATCGAGGAGGGCCGCGATCCGGATGACGAGGCCGATCTTAAATCGGCTATTTTCCGGGAACGGAAAATGTGGGTCCGCGAGCGCACGACCGAGCTTGGTGCCGAGCGTGCGGAATACTGGGGCTGGACAAATATCTATACATATACCAAATCGCTCGCCGAGCAGATCATCGCCCAGCAGGACGATATCGTAAAGATCCTTCTGCGCCCGTCGATCGTCGAATCCGCTAATCAGTATCCGTTTCCAGGTTGGAATGAGGGTTTTACGACCACCGCTCCGCTGATCCTGATCGCACTGCGCGGCCAGCCGATCATCCCGGTTAACGAAAAGCTGGTACTCGACATTATTCCGGTCGATATGGTCGCCGGGGCGATCCTTGGCGCGGCGATGAACGCGCTGGTCGATCCCAAACCACCGCTGGTGTTTCAGGCGTCGTCGGGCGACTCGAATCCGAACGATATGAAGCGCATCGTCGGCCTCGTCGGACTATACAAACGCCGGCATTTTGCGGATAAAGAGACTGGCAGCAAGATCGTCAACAAGCTCGCGGGTATGGTCGAGGCGATGCCGGTAAAGCACAGGACATACGAACTCGCGTCCGCGCCGATGCTCAATAAATTAGCTAAAAGAGCCGACAAAATCCTCGATAAAGCCAATCCGCGCTGGGGCGGCGGACGGATCGGGAACATTGTTTCGGACCTGAAAAAATCCGTCGAATCGTTTGAGCAGACCACAAAAGAGACAATGGATGCGTTTGAGATGTTCAAACCGTTTATGATCGATAACGAGTATTTGTACCGCTCGGACAATGTGCGCGCCCTTCAGTCGCTTATTAAGGAAAAGGAAAAAGACCTGCTGCCCTGGTATCCCGAACGTCTCGATTGGTACGACTATTGGCTCAATGTTCATTTTCCCGGAATGCGAAAATGGGTGCTGCCGCAGCTTGAAGAAGACCTGAAAGCAGTCGAAAAACGCTCGTACACATACAAAGACCTACTTGACCTTTTTGATACCTCGATTAAACGATTCCCGACGCGTGTTGCGATGCGGATCGAGCGAAATGGCCGAAAGGAGCAGTACACGTTCGAGGACGTTAACGAGCTGACGCTGCGTGCCGCAGGATTCCTGGCCAAAAACGGTATCGCCGCCGGAAGCCGTGTAATTTTATTCTCGAATAACATGCCCGAATGGGGAATGACCTATTTCGGTATCCTGAAAACCGGAGCGACGGCGATACCGATCGACCCTGCTAGTTCGGTTGAGGAAATTATTGCATTTGCCAGGACGGGAGAGGCTTCGGCTATTGTCGTCAGCCCGAAACTTGCGGCGGAGAATCCGGAGTTGAAGAACAAGCTTGACGCAGCTTTCTCCGCGACGAAAGAGAACCACCCCGTCGGCGAAACGCCGCCACCTGGCTCCTCGCGTAAGGAGGGGAGCCAGAAGGCGGGAGTTCCGACGGTATGGACATTTGATGAGGTTTTTGAGATTCAAACGGAAACCGAAGAGGCAAAGCAGAACGCGTTATTGCCGGACAAGATCCACTCGACATCGGTGGCCTCGCTGATTTTTACTTCGGGCACGACCGGCACGCCAAAGGCCGTGATGCTGTCGCACAAAAATTTTGTCAACATGATCTCGATGCTCTCGTCGGTGCTCGATATGGACATCACGGATGGCGTTTTGTCGGTACTGCCGATGCATCACACATTTGAGTTTTCGGCCGGGTTCCTGACGCCGTTCTCAAACGGCACGCAGATCACCTATCTCAACGAACTGACCGCTGAGGACCTTTCGCGGACCATAGAAAACGGGCATGTGACCGGTATGGTGGGCGTTCCCGCGTTGTGGGAAATGCTTCATCGGCGTATAAAAACCCGGCTTCGCGAAAAGGGTGATTGGATCGCCGATCTGGCCGACAATGTTATCGAATTTAACGCCTGGATCCGTGACAACACACCGTTCAACCTCGGCCCGATCGTCTTTTTCCCGATCCATCAGGGGATGGGCGGCAAAATGCGATACCTGATCTCCGGCGGATCAGCTTTGAGCGAAAAGGTGCAAAAAGACCTGCACGGGCTCGGGTTCACCGTGCTCGAAGGCTACGGTTTAACGGAGTCTTCGCCCGTGCTGACCGTCGCAAGACCGGGCA
>JAYVDQ010000435.1:0-9078 GCA_043749325.1 Chloracidobacterium sp.
GCTGGGAGAGCTCAACGACCGCCGGAACCGGACAAGTGACTCCGATTGGTTTAACAACCCGGAATATTACAAAAACGAGTGCCTCAACAATAGTTCTGAACAGCGTCTTAACTTCCAAAATGGCAAATGAGGTCCGTCTGGCATATGGCCGTTACAATTCAAATACGAACGCCTCGGATCCGTCGTCGGAATCGATCCCCTCGATAGAAATATCGGAATTGGGGATGACGGGCTTTAACGCGGCGGCAAATCGCACAGCTATTGGTTTAGCGGTCAATCTGCCGCAATTCCGTATCAATAACACCTATCAGATCACGGACAGCCTGTCCTATTCAAATGGGAACCATAACTTAAAATTTGGCGTTGATTGGCGGAAGATGCAGGTTAAAAGTTCCTTCTTCCCGACCGTCCGCGGCCGTCTGGCTTATTCTACCCTTCAGCAATACGTCGATGATTTTGCCAGTCTAGCGGCGACCGTCAACCGGCCGATCCCTGGGGGCGATATTATCGGCTTTTATCATTGGAACGAGATCTATTTTTATGGTCAGGACCAATGGAAGGTAACTCCGACTTTTACGGTGACATATGGATTGCGATACGAGCGTCCAGGTAATTCCTTTGCCTATTTATATGAACTCGAAAAGCGTGTTTTACCAAATAATGGAAATAATGCTTTTACGCCGCGACCAAAAGCGGACAACAATAACTTTATGCCCCGGCTCGGATTTAACTGGAATCCGCGAACCAGTGATAAGGGCGTTCTCGGTTTCATCACAGGCGGTGATAAGTTAGTCATGCGCGGCGGTTATACACGTTCGTATGATGCCAGCTTTATCAACATCAATTTGAATGTTTTCAGCTCTTTCCCGTTTGTTAACGCGGGCACGGTGCCTGCTGCCGGAGCGTTTGCGGCGATCACTAATTTTACGCCGAGCCTGTTAAACCCAAATCTTTTGACCCGCACAGTCGTCGGGGGTGATTTTAGGGCTCCCGCCTCGGATCAATTTTCTCTTGAATTTCAACGCGAGTTAACAACGGATTCCGTGTTCAAGATCAGTTACATCGGAACCCGGGGTACGGGGCTTTTTCAAACAATCGACGGCAACCCCCGGACCGCCTGCGTCGGAGGCACATCGACCAATTTATGTCCTCGAATCGACCCGACGCGTGGCGTAATTCGGCTTAGGGCCAATGCGGCAAGCTCAACTTATCATTCACTACAAACAAGTTTTGAAAAACGCTTGAGCAAAGGATTTAGTGGCGGTGTTCACTATACATGGAGTTCATTTATTGATACGGCATCGGAAATTTTCAACCCGTCAGGGGGGGAAGTCGCCGTTTCGCAAGATTCATTTAATCGTAATGCCGACCGGGCACGATCAACCTTTGACCGTCCGCATCGCATTACCGGAAACGTTGTGTATCAGCTTCCGTTTTATAGAAATCAACCGGGTTTTGTTGGGAGAGTGCTTGGCGGGTGGCAAGTTAATTCCTTCTTTACGCTTCAAAGCGGAGCTCCGTTCACCGTGCTCAATGGCTCGGATCCGGCGGGTGCTTTGAACGGGATCGACGGTTTAGTCGGTAATGCGATTCGTCCAAATTTAGTTGGAGGTGCTAGTCTTGCGGGAATGACTATACCCCAAGTGCGTAGTGCCTGCGGAACGCCAACAACAACTCCCGTCAATAGATGTCCGAACCTCTTTAGCATTACTACTGCTGCTCAAAGAGTGGGTACAGCCGGAAGAAATATTTTGCGAGCCGATAACATCCAGAGTTTCGATTTTGGAATAATCAAAAACACTCAAATTACTGAGAGAGCACGATTCCAGATCAGAGTCGATATGTTTAACGCCATCAACCATCGCAATTTTGGCGTTCCTAATTCGGCAATAAATTCGGCAAATTTCCTTAATCAATGGGCAACCGACGGCGGAAAACGTCGAATTATCATCGGTGGACGATTGGTTTTCTAAATTAATCAAAAATCTGTTTTCTCTTTTGAGGCTCTTATGAAAATAAGGGCCTCTTTTTTGATTTCCGAATTTATTGTTTCAAACCTAAGGTTTTGAGCTGCGAATCACGGTAGTTGCGCTTTATGGGGGAAGCATGGAAGGGAGCGTCCGCAGCTCAAAACTTCGTTATGCAGAGTGCTATCCGGTACGACGCATCTGGACGGCGCCGTTTCTCTGCAGATTTTGTAAATGTTCGATCAGATCGGACGCCGCACGTTTTGAAAGCTCGTCAATGCTGCACCGCATCATCTGCGAACATTCGCGTTCCACGTCCAGATTAGCCTCGCGGGCGATCGCGCGGATCATGCCTAACTGCTTGGACGTCACCATGTCGCCCAGGCTTTTTGCAACCGGGTCGACGATGGCCGGGTGTTGGAATGTCTGCGGCTCCTCGGTTTGCTCGATCGAATCGAATTCCCTCTTATATAGCTCGCGAGCGATGCCAAATTTGACAGCCGCCCGTTTCAGAGCGTCGTGCTCGGCTTTCTTAATGCCCGTTTCGCTGATCGCCTTGCCGGTGCCGATACCCTCGCGGGTCACGCCGTCGATGGTGATCGCGACCGTTACGGTAATGATGTCGCCGATAGAGCGGATGTCCTTGACGGTATGGCCCCAGTTCGGAGCTTTGTCGTCGAGAACGTCGGCAACTGTGTGCCACTCGACATATTCGACCATGTGAACATGGCCATCGCGGTCGCGTCGGCCGGCCCGCTGGCGAATAAGATTTGGATCGACCGTTTTACGAAGTTCTTTCAATGTGGTCGAAAAATCGAGCACATTATTTTGTATTTCGGATAAAAATAAATTTTCCTGCGTTTCGAATTCTTTCCTTTCGGTTATCGTATTACGTTTCATTTCTGTTTTCTCCTTCGTTGCTATTCGGACCGCCGTAACCGCTAACTTTTTTCACCGGCTTGTCTGAAATGCCCGTAAGTGCGCGATTTGACCGATCCCTGTTCGCCACGTGCCAGACCACGCGACTCAGTTGTGGTTGTCAATGGACGCAATGTTTCCATAGGATACGTTGCATCTATGAAACAGCATATCAGACAAATTTATTAGTTGCAAGCATGAAACTAAGTGTTGCATTCAATAAAATGGTATGTTATGTTTTATCCGTGAGAATGGAAGTGCATCTGTGACACTCAAATATTCATAGAGGAGAAAAAATAAAATGGGAATCAAAAGTGAAAGTCTGATAAGCACGGTCGAGCTAGGTCGAGCAATTAAACGGCGACGCGAAGAACTGAAGCTAAGTCTACGCGATGTGGGTGATCTGACAGAGGTTTCGGCATCGACGCTCTCTAGGATCGAGAACGGAACCGGACGACCGGACGCCGACAATATTGCCCGGCTTACTCAATGGTTGGATATTCCGGTTGACCGGTTGATGACACATACATCCGATAATGTCGAACCGGTCATATATTACCCGCACGAAAAAACGCCCGCGATCATCGAGGCTCACCTTCGCGCAGACAGAAACCTGACGCCTGAAACGGCAAAAGCTCTCTCGGAGCTTTTCCGGGTCGCGTATCAGCAATTCAGCACGCCGGTTAAGAAAAAGAAATAGATCGAGGTCGGGATCACGAACACCACATACACGAGAGACAAATATGAAACACATAACAGACGGCGGGCGTGGATTTGTTTTTGGCAGGGGTTTTGCGGTCGATACGGCATTTGTATTGTTTTTCTTGGCCTTGGAATACGGCCGGACGGTGCGGGCGTTGTCGATCGACGGTTTGTTGATGGGCATCACGATGCTAATAGTGCTTGTGCTGCCGTTTTTTCTGCCTTCAAACTTTGAAAGGCCGACGTTTGGCAATTGGCTACTCGCTCGCGGGGCTGTCGCGTTGACGGGCATGGTGCTGGGTGTCGCTTTCAAGCAAAGCCTCGGCGTTGTATTGCCGGAATCTCTGCGATTCATGCCGATGACGTTCCTTATCCTGGCGTCAATGGTTAGCTGTTATATTCAGTTTTACGGTTTGATGAAGCTCCGTTTGGCAAAATAGGCAAAAGGCGTCAGACGAGAGGTAAAATGTCCGCGCATGTTTCGGGAACATGCGCGGATTATTTTTTGTGAAATTTGTTCAAATCTCAAATTTCAGATCTGAAATCTAAAGTCCCCGATTTGAAATGTATTTCTTAGGTGCTGGTAGCCATGAACAACTCCGACGGACAATCAGACCCGGCTTTATGCGAGGGCCGGTGAGGTTTCGGCGACAAAATCGTGTATCGCCCTGACCTGACCGACCAGTTCAATATATTGTGCAGGCGTTAACGCCTGTGCTCCGTCGCAAAGAGCCTCTTCCGGACATGGATGAACCTCAATGATAAGGCCATCGGCCCCGACGGCGACGCTGGCCCGAGCCATTGGGGTGACCATATAATTATGGCCAGTGCCGTGAGACGGATCGGCGATTACCGGCAAATGCGTCAGGCGGTGGACCGCCGGAATTATCGACAGGTCCATCGTATTTCGGGCGTGATTTGCAAATGTGCGAATACCGCGTTCGCATAGGATGACGTCGTAATTTCCCTCTGCCATTATATATTCGGCGGCGAGCAGCAGCTCGTCGAGCGTTGCTGACATCCCGCGTTTCAGAAGAATCGGCTTTCGCGTTTTGCCGACATAACGAAGCAGCGAGAAATTTTGCATATTGCGAGCGCCGATCTGAATGCAGTCGCCGTATTTTTCGACCGCGTCAACTCCCTGCTCGTCCATTGCCTCCGTCACAATATTAAGGTCAAACTGGTCGCGGACCTCAACCATCATTTTCAAACCGTCTTCGCCCAACCCCTGGAAAGCATAGGGCGAAGTTCGGGGCTTATAGGCTCCGCCGCGAAAGAATCGCGCGCCGCTTTTTGCTATGGTTTCAGCGGTTGTGAAAAGCTGATCGCGATTTTCGATCGCGCATGGGCCGGCGATAATAGCGAGATCCGAACCGCCGATCGTGGCATTTCCGACTTTTATTACAGATTTCTCCGGTTTAATGTCTTTTGAGATGAGCTTATATGGTTTCGTGACCCGGATCGCGTCGGCGACGCCGGGCAGATTTTCAAAATGAGTGGGATCGATTGCTCCGCGGTTGCCGGTGACACCAATAGCTGTACGATTTTCGCCGGGCAGCTGATGGCCGCGAAACCCGAGTGTTTCAATAACCTGTAAAACCTTTTCGATATCGGACGGCAGCGCGTCCGGCTTCATGACGATCAACATAACTTAATTAACCCCTTACGGCTGAAAAACTATAACTCTAGTTTTCACCGGTTGTTTTTGCAAACTGTGGCAATAATTGCCTTACAAACTTTTCGACCGCATCGACCTGATCATTGGCTTTTTCGATCTCGGAGACAATTGCCGATCCGACGACGGCCGCGTCGGCGTATCGCCAAACATCGGCGACCTGTTCAGCAGTAGAGATGCCAAATCCGACGGCCATCGGCAGATCGGTAAATTGTCTCGCTCGACGGACAAGCTGTTCCGCGGACGCGCTGGTTGATTCCCGTGCTCCTGTCACACCGGTCCGTGAAACGGCGTAGACAAAGCCGCGGGCGCGCTCGCAAATTGCTTTCAGGCGTTCATCAGTTGTCGTCGGAGCGATGAGCGAGATCAAATCGATATCATTCGCCGCAAATTTTTCAGAAATTGCGGCTGCCTCGGCTTCGATCACATCGGTCAGTAAAACGCCGTCGATACCCGCATCAGCCGCTGCTTTCTGAAAATCATCCAAACCGAACCGCAGTATTGGATTGAAATAACTGAACAGCACCAGGGGCGTGTCTTTGTGTTTTCTAAACTCGCTCGCGAGGTTCAATACATCGCGCAAGGTCGCTCCATTGTCCAACGCCCGTTGTGACGACCGCTGTATAGTCGGCCCGTCGGCCATCGGCTCGCTAAACGGCACGCCGAGTTCTATCACGTCGGCTCCGAGCTCGGCCAATTTCAGAACGAGCGAAAGGGAAGTTACAAGATCGGGGTCGCCAGCTGTGACGAATGGAATAAATCCTTTGTGGCCCGTCTGTTTGTTGGCGGCAAATTTGGCAGTAATTCGGCTCATATATTTCGCTTGGCGAATTCCTCCCGGACGGTATTTACATCCTTATCGCCGCGTCCCGAGAGATTGACGATCATGATCTGGTCGCGGAGCATTTCCGGTGCGATCTTGATTGCATGAGCGACAGCGTGAGACGATTCGAGCGCCGGGATGATGCCCTCGGTCTCGGAAAGCGTTTTGAACGCTGCCAAAGCCTCTTCATCGTTGGCCGAAATATATTCGACTCTGCTCAAGTCGTGCAGATGTGCATGTTCCGGCCCAATAGACGCATAATCAAGACCCGCCGAAACGGAATGCGTTAACGCAATTTGTCCGTCATTATCCTGAAGCAGATAGCTCTTTGTGCCTTGGAGGACGCCGATATTGCCGCCGGTCATAAATCTCGCCGCATGTTCGCCCAGCGTTGGTCCCCGTCCGCCTGCCTCGACGCCGATCATACGGATATTTTCATCATTCAAAAATTGATGAAACAAACCAATTGAGTTTGATCCACCGCCGACACATGCGACGAGAACGTCTGGTAAACGGCCCTCCTTTTCAATTATCTGCTCGCGGGCCTCGCGGCCGATGATGCTTTGAAAGTCGCGAACCATCAGCGGATATGGATGCGGGCCGAGAGCTGAGCCAAGCAAATAATAGGTCGTGTCAACGTTGGTCACCCAATCGCGCAGAGCTTCATTTATGGCATCTTTGAGCGTTCGCGAACCCGAATCGACCCCCCGAACCTCAGCTCCGAGCAGCCGCATCCGAAAAACATTCAATTCCTGCCGCTGCATGTCCTCGGTGCCCATATAAACGACGCACTCCAGCCCAAACAAGGCGCAAACTGTCGCCGTGGCCACACCGTGCTGGCCTGCACCGGTTTCGGCGATGATCCGTTTCTTGCCCATTCGACGGGCCAGGAGGATCTGGCCGATGCAATTATTGATCTTGTGGGCCCCGGTGTGGTTGAGGTCCTCGCGTTTCAGATAGATCTTTGCTCCGCCAAGAGTTTCGGACAGCCGTTTTGCAAAATACAGCGGGCTTGGGCGGCCCACATAATTTTGAAGCAGATCGGCAAATTCCGCCTGAAAATCGGGGTCGTCGCGAATGGTGAAATAGCCGGTCGTCAGTTCGTCAAGAGGCGCAACCAGCGTCTCAGGCACAAACCGTCCGCCATACTCGCCCCAATAGCCGTTTTCATCTGGCTCGTACTTCATATTGTTTCTCGTGCCGCAGTTATAAACGCAGCAACCTTGTCATGATCTTTGAGTCCCGGTTCGATTTCGAGCAAGCTACATGCATCGACCGCAAACGGCCGAACCGCCCGAATCGCGTCAGCGACGTTATCTGCGGACAAACCGCCGGCAAGATAAAGTTTTGGGCACATTTGCGAGACCTTCAGGGCGACGCCCCAATTAAATACTTTGCCTGTGCCTCCGTGCAGATTCGCGGAGAAAGCGTCAAGCAAGACCGCGAATGTGTCGTATTCCACGATGTCATCGATAGCAAAACCGGGTGAAACTCTAAATGCCTTAATTATGGGTAACCCCGTTTTTTCACCTATTTCGGACACAAGGCTAGTTGTCTCGTCACCGTGCAGTTGGATGCTGGTTAGTTTGGCGGTATCAGCAGTTTCAACGATCTTATCCGCTTTTTCATTTACGAAAACTCCAACAATTTCAATGCCTTCTTGCAGTTGGCAAATTATCTCCGCCGCTTGTTCGCTCGAAATATACCGCGGGCTTTTCTCATAGAAATTGAAACCGAGAGCATCGGCTCCGCATTCGATAGCGTGCCGGGCATCGTCCAGATTTGTAATTCCACAGATCTTTACTTTGGTCACATCCACGCTCCTAACGTTTCGGCGGCATTGTCGGTTCGCATAAGCGTCTCCCCGATCAAAAATCCATTGAATCCAAGCCGTTTAAGTTCATCGATCTCTTCGCGGCTCGAAATACCGCTTTCGGCGACCATCAGCGTGTTTTTGGGCCGGCCGGCGATCAACTGTCGCGAAACATCAAGCGAAACATCGAGCGAATGGAGATCGCGATTATTAACGCCGATGGTGTTCGCCCCAATTTTTATTGCTGTTTGCAGTTCTTGCGGGCTATGTACCTCAACCAACGCGTCGAGTCCCAGTTCGTCCTGAGACAGCCGGAGAAAAGCCACCAAATCCTGCTCCGATAGAGCGGCGACGATCAGTAATATCGCGTCGGCCCCGGCTGCGGCGGCTTCGTATATCTGAAATTTGTCAACAGTAAAATCCTTGCGAAGTATCGGCAGATCGATGGCCGCTCGGACAACTCGCAGATCATCGAGCGAGCCCTGAAAATACTCAGTCTCGGTCAAGACCGAGATCGCCGACGCACCGCCGGCTGCATACTGTCGGGCCAAGGCGACAACGTCGATATCGGCATTAATGATCCCTTTCGACGGCGAAGCTCGTTTGATCTCCGCGATTATATTGATTTTGTCCGCCCGCGATATTGCCGACCGCAAACGCCGTGGGCGGACATACGCCCGCACCTCTATCGCTCGACGTTTCAGTGCATCTATATCGGTGTCGTGTTTCTGTTGCTCTACTTTTTCGCGGGTTTTCGCGACTATTTTTTCGAGAAATGTTTCGCTCATCTGTTTGTCGTCGTCGCCAATATTGTCAATTTTGCCATCGCTGAACTGCTTCTTACACTTTCCTCCGCCATTGACAGCGCTGCGATCAGGGAATCGGCTTTACCCGCCACAAAGATCGCGGCCGATGCGTTCATTAGCACCAATTTCTCAACGTTTTCGCCCTTACGCTTGTTTTCAAGGATATCGCGGATCAACGATGCACTCTCGGCTGCCGAAAGGTTCTGTGGCAATTCTGCACTATCCGTACTAATCCCAAAGTCGTCGGCAGAAATTTGGCGAGAGATTAATTGTCCATGCTGAATTGCCCTTGTATGTGTTTCGCCATGCAGAGCGATCTCATCGAGGCCGTTTTCGGCATGCACGATCCACGAGCCTTTCGTGCCGAGCCGCTG
>JAYVDQ010000436.1:0-2747 GCA_043749325.1 Chloracidobacterium sp.
ACGAGCCGACGGCGAATCTTGATCTCGCTCATCAGGCGATGATGTTTCGACTGGTGCGGGAACGATGCCTGTTGAGAAATTATTCGGCGATCGTTATTACGCATGATCTCAATCTGGCGGCGGAATTTGCCGATGAGATAGTGATGCTGAAAAATGGGCGGATCGCGGCTAAGGGTACGCCCGCGGAAGTTTTGACGACGGAGAATGTCGGACGAGTTTTCGGCGTTCGAGTGCTGCTGGATGAAAATCCGGTCAGCGGTAACGTTCGGGTGACGAACGTTTTTTGAAGAGTTGCTCACGAAAAACACGAAATTCACAAAAGAATTTTTAGTGTGTTTCGTGTATTTCATGGGCAAATAGAAGACAAGCGATGCAAGGGAAGTTTGGTGTAAAGCCAACGCTGCCCACGCAACAGTGAAAGAGATTGATTTATAGGGCCATTTATTCATTGATTCATTTCTGAATGAAAAAATGACCAAATGATCAAATGAATCGATCTCCTACAGCCTGGAACTTTGCTCGTTTGTCGGGGCCTAAAACCATTCTGCGATGGGCAGAAAAGGAGTAGAGATGAAAGTATTTTTAGCGATTTGTTTTGTCTTGTGTTCGGCGTTTTGTATTTTTGGCCAGGAAGGGACGACCTTCAAGGGCAAAGTTACGGATAAAAATGGAGCCGTTCGCGGAGCGACGGTGACTCTTACCTCGCCGGATATTCCGGCTTTCAAAAAGACAGATATTACTGACGCTGACGGGTCCTACCAGGTTGGCGTCTTAAAACCGGGACGGTATTCGATCACGGCGTCCATCACTCGCGACGGCAGGACCGAGGCGTCGGCTTCGCAGACCGTGAAGATTGAAAATCACGGCGTAACAAAGGTCGTCAATCTCGAGCTCGTCGAGGTGCCGCAGATCCGGGAATCGGTGAGCGTCGCCGCCGGCGAGGGCCAGACGTTCGAGCGGGTTTCTAAGACGGTTGATGTCATCAGCCAGCAGGAGATGCGCGACCGGGCGGATTTTTCGCTTGTCGAATCCCTGCGTACGATACCGGGATTTCGGGTTGCACAGTCAGGCGGGTTTGGGCGTATCGCTTCGATCAAGACGCGCGGGCTGCGCAATCAGGACACGGCGATCCTTATCGACGGGATCCGGTTTCGCGACGCGGCGGCGATCACGGGTGACGCGTCGTCGTTTTTGAGCGATTTTACCCTGACGAGCGTCAGCAAGGTCGAGATTTTGCGGGGTTCCGGTTCATCGCTTTATGGGACGAACGCGGTTGGCGGCGTGGTCGATTTTCAGACGCCTGAAGCAAAGCCCGGAACGCACGGGCAAATCGGCGGAGCGTTTGGCGGGCTTGGGTTGGGACGGTTTCGCGGGACCATTTCGCACGGCACCGAGAACGGCAAATTTGGCATCGGAGCGGGCGTATCGCGGACCGCTTATACAAAAGGTATCGACGGGCAGGACAATGCCTACAATACAAATCTTCAGACGCGGATCGACGCTAAACCGTGGAAAAAGACGAGTATTTCGGGTCGGATATTTTACTCGGACGCGAGTGTGCGGCTGAATTCGAGCCCTGACACTTTGGGGACGCTGCCGGCTTCAAATAGAACGGTCATCGACGCACGGCAGGGCATTAATTTTGTGTTTGACCGGAACGATCCCGACAACAAGCAAAAGTCGCGATTCTTTGACGGGCAGATCGTCGTCAACCAGGTCATCAACAGCGCGGTTGTGATCAGCGGTTATTACCAGGGTCTGACGACAAAGCGGACGAACGAGAACGGCGTGCTCGGAGCCGGTTTTCAGAGCGCCTCTACGAGTGTTTTTGACGGCACGATCCATACGGGAAATGTCCATTTTAACTGGACGCCGAGCCGCGAGAATACGTTGACGGCGGGGTATGAATTTGAAAGCGAGCGGTTTGGAAATGACGGCAAGACGCCGTCCGGAACGGCCAATTTCTTTACGAAAGCGGGGCAGAAGAGCAATACGTTTTATGTGCAGGACCTGGTTTCGCTGCTTGGCGGCGACCTACAGCTTGCGGGCGGACTGCGGGTTCAGCGGTACGGGCTGCACCGGCCGGGTTTTAGTTTGACCAATGCGCCGTATAGCAATCTGACACTGAGTAATCCGCCGACGGCTTATACGTTTGACGGTGCGGCGGCATATTTTTTCTCGAAATCGGGGACAAAATTGCGGGCCCACGTTGGCAACGGGTATCGCGTGCCTTCGTTGTATGAGCGGTTCGGGACTTTCTTTTCGACGTTTCCGTCAAACAGTTTTGTCGCACTCGGCGACCCGCTGTTGAAACCGGAAAAGACGATCGCGTTTGACGCCGGTATCGAGCAAAATGTGGCCCATGATCTCGTGCGATTGTCGGCTACGTATTTTTACACGCGGTTGAGGGACATCATCGGCTTTGGCAATGTTGTGCCGAATATCGGTGCGACGACGCGGCCATTCGGCGGCTACAAGAATCAAAAAGGCGGAACGGCTCGCGGCGGCGAGTTTAGCGTAAAGGCAAGGGCGACGACAGCGACCGACATTTTTGCGTCATACACCTATACCAACAGCGACCAACTGACGCCGCAGGTTTCGGGCAGCGGCGTCGTGAAGACACTGGGCGTACCTGATCATCAATTTACGCTCGTCGCGACACAGCGGTTTGGCCGGGCGTGGGTGAATTTTGATCTTCTTGCTACCTCCGCTTATCACGCACCGATATTCAGCAATTCGACGTTTAG
>JAYVDQ010000437.1:0-2103 GCA_043749325.1 Chloracidobacterium sp.
ATTCTATTCCGGCAGATTCATCCGTTTCAGCAGATTCTTATATCGCGGGTCGTCCCGCAGCGGGTCGAATAACGGTTCGACCTTGCCCCATTTAAACCACGAATCTCTCAACTCTATGCTCTTTTCCAATTCTGCAAACGCCTTGTCTTTTTCTCCCATCGCTCCGTGGACCGCGGCTACGAAGCTCGGAATGATGTATTCCGTTTTTGAGATTTGCCTAAAACGCTCGATAACCGCCTCGGCTTCGGCTTTGCGTCCGGAACGACCGTATGCGAAGCCCGCAACCAGAAGCATATGTTGATTGTTCGGATTGATCCGAAGCTCCTTTTCACTCAAAGAGATTGCTTCGGCGTATCCGCCAGTGGCATTGAGGGTAAGTCCATAGATAAGCCGTGCGATGACGAAATTCGGATCCGCCTCATACGCTCGGCGGGCTTGCTCGATTGCCCGTTCACGCTGCCCATCGTAAAGGTAAACCCGCGAGAGATTCGCGACCATGTTCGAGTCGAGAGGCTCGATCTCCAAAGCGCGTTCGACCTCAGAAACCGCCTCTTTGGTTCTACCCACAGAAACCAGATATTCAGTCGCGTATCGATAATGAGTCGTTGCACTATTCGGGTCGAGTTCAAGCGCCCGTTTAAAGCTTTCCTCGGCCGCTATCCAGTTCCAGTCATACGAGGTAAGTGTATTCCCCATCGCTGTGCGAGCTTCGGATAAAGTCGGATCTAGTGCTATCGCCTTCTCAGCCGCCGCTTTTGCTTTTGGAAAAGCTTCCTTTGGTGACGCGTACGGATAGTTAGACATCTGATTATATGCCTCGGCGATCCGCGCATAAGCGATAGCAAAATCAGGGTCCAGTTTGATCGCCTGTTCATAGCTTTCTATCGCCTTGTTGACGTCCTCCTTTGTCCGCCGAGCAAAATGATACCGGCCTTTCAGATAAAGCTGATACGCCTCGTTGTTATTCGTATATTTTTTTGCGATGCCGGTTTCGTCGCCCGTTAGTTTGAGCTGAAGTTTCTGAGTGATCGTCTTGGCGATCTCACGCTGGGTGGCGAGCAGATCCGACATTTTACGGTCATACTGCTCTGCCCAGATAAGCTTGTCTGTACGGGCATCGGTAAGCTGGACGCTGATATTCAGACTGTCGCCAATTTGAACAAGCCTCCCGGACATTACAGCGTCCACATTAAGCTCTTTTGCGATCTGTATCGTGTCGCTACCCTTGCCCTTAAACCGCATCACAGAACTCGTCGGACTTACCTTCAAGTTCGGCAACTGCGAAAGTCGATAAATTAGTGAATCAGCGATTCCGTCCGAAAGGTATTCGGTATCGCTGCTGCCGCTTCGGTTTTCAAAGGGAAGCACAGCTATCGAATTGATCGGGCCACCGCCTGACAGTTTGAAATATCTGTAACCAAAAAAACCGCCAAAGGCAATGATCGCGAGCAAAAGCGGCAAGGCCAATAAACGCTTATCCAACCCTCGAGGTTTCGGAACAATATCGCCCGTGTTTGCGGGCAAGATCGCTGTCTCGTTCGTCCTGTTGATCTGAGCGCGGGTCTGTGATTCGGACGAAGGGCCCCCTGAAGGAGGTACTCCAAGCCCGGACAAGATCGCCGTCGCCGGTTCATCCATCGACGCCGGGCCGAAAAGCAGCTCCGCTCCGTCATCGAGACAGAAGCTCATCGAATCGTCGTTGTAATTTCTACCGCATTCAGGGCATCGTTTCATACAATTTTATTCCGGTAGGCCCGTTTTCCGACGGATCTCCGCAACACGTGGATCATCGCGAAAATTATCAAGTGCCGGGTCGATGATGAACCATGGCAGTTTGACCGAGCGTTCATCACACGCCCTTTCAAGCCATTCAGCCACCTTTTCGCGGTCACCCAGGCCGGCATAGACCTTTGCAATGTTTACTGCAGAGACATATTTCTCTTTTGACAGCTCTTCAAATTCACCCAAGATCTTCTCAGCCTCTTCACGCTCGCCCATTATGCCGAATATGCGCCCCAAGTCTGCGCGAATATGTTGGTCGAATTGATTCAGAGCCAGCGCCTTATGCAACGCCACAACTGCATCGGAATACGAACCTTGCTC
>JAYVDQ010000438.1:0-8998 GCA_043749325.1 Chloracidobacterium sp.
ATTTGAACAAGGTCTCGCAGCTGCGCGGCGTCGAGGTGCTCAATATCAACGAGCTGGCAAACGCCGTCAAACCGGTCGTTTTACCCGGCGAAGCGATGCGCGTCTTTATCCTCAGAGAGGGCAAGGAATTCAATCAGGGCGTTGCGTATCTCGATGACGGTACAATGGTCGTGGTCGATAATGCCCGCAAGCTGATCGGCAAGACGGCTGACATCGCCGTGACCAGCGTTTTGCAGACGACGGCCGGCAAGATGATCTTTGGCAGGCTCTGGGAAGAAAAAGAGGAAGTCGGAGGGCCATCGACGACGACGCATACGACCACGGAGACTTCGTTCGAGATACACGATTCGCGCTCACTTGGATTCCGCAAAGCAACGCGCGAACTGAGGCAGTCGACCATTATCGAGGAGCTTGAATAGATCCCGTCTTGAAAGCAGAGAGAACCACCCCGTCAGCGGAAGCCGCTGCCACCCCTCCTTCGTAAGGAGGGGAGCTTTAGGAGCAGCTGAACATCGCCATCATCGTAGCGGCCGGAACGGGATCAAGATTTGCAGCCGCACAGCCCAAACAATTTGTCGAGATCCTCGGCAAACCAGTAATTATTCATACTTTAGAAAGATTTGAGGCTTGTCCGTTGGTGGATGAGATAATTCTTGTTTTATCGCTGGATGGGTGCCGTGAGTTTGCAAATTTGGAAGGGCATCGTGGGATCACAAAACTGCGCGTCGTTGCCACCGGTGGAAAAACTCGGGCCGAGTCCGTCCGAAACGGCCTTGACAAGGTTAACGCGGCGGCTGCAAATATCGTCGTGGTTCACGATGGTGCGCGGCCGCTTGTTTCGGTCGACGAAATTACACGCACTATCGAAAAGGCGGGCGAAACAGGGGCAGCGTGTCTTGTCGCCGAGGTTACGGATACGATCAAGGAAATCGACGGCCAAAAGATAGCTGGCACCGTTGACCGGAAAAAGTTGCGACGAGCACTGACGCCGCAGGCATTCAGATATGAAATACTTAGGCGGGCTTTTGATGCGGCCGATCTGAGCGAAGACATTACCGACGAATGCTATCTGGTCGAGAAAATGGGTATTAAAATAGCAACAGTCGAGGGCAGCTCGCGTAATATCAAGATCACACGGCCCGAAGATCTAGCGTTGGCTGCGGCATACTTGAACGAGGAAGGCGTCCGATGACATATAGAATAGGGTTTGGCACAGACATTCACCGGCTCGTAGCGGGCCGGCCGCTCGTGCTGGGCGGAGTTGTGATCGAGTCTGAACTTGGGGCGGACGGGCACTCGGATGCAGATGTATTGATGCATGCCGCGACGGACGCGGTGCTTGGGGCATTGGCCCTTGGCGATCTTGGGACGCATTTTCCGAATAACGAGGAGCGGTGGCGAAATGCCGAAAGCTCGCAGTTTCTGCTGTACGCCCACGGCCTGATCAAGCTGCGGGGTTATATTGTTGCCAATCTCGATGCGATCATCGACCTCGAAAAACCAAAGCTTCGTCCCTATGTAGATCAGATGCGGGCCAATCTCGCCACTGTTTTAGATATCGATATCGATCAAGTTAGCGTCAAGGCAAAAACCGGTGAAAAGGTTGATGCTGTAGGCGAGCATCGGGCGGTTCGTGCTCAGGTGGTGGTTCTGGTCGTAAAGGGTTAGAGACATTTTTCAACGCGGAGATCGCAGAGGCCGCTGAGAAAAAACAAAAGATTGAAACCACAGATGGACACAGATGAACACGGATTTTTGAATATTTTCATCTGTGTTTATCTGTGGTTTCGACTCTTTTATCTCTGCGATCTCTGCGTCCTCTGCGTTTAAAACACCACGCTACTATGCGAAACTTGTACAACTTATGCGCCCACAGGAAATAATCGCAAAAAAACGCGACGCTAGATCGCTGTCCGATGCGGAGATCGGCCTTTTCATCGACGGCGTATGTGACGGCGACTGGGCGGATTATCAGATCACGGCGCTCGTGATGGCGATGTTTATCCGTGGGCTAAACCGGCGTGAGCAATACGGGATAACGAGGGCAATGCTCAATTCGGGGATGATAATGGATTTCTCCGACATCGACGCTCCGAAGGCCGATAAGCATTCGACCGGCGGCGTTGGAGACAAGACCTCGCTCATCATCGCACCGCTTGCGGCGGCATGCGGGGTCGCGGTTCCCATGATCTCGGGCCGCGGCCTTGGCCACACGGGCGGTACGCTCGACAAACTCGAATCGATCCCCGGATACAACGTAAACCTTTCATTCGCAAAGCTTAAAAAGGTAATGAAGGCCTGCGGGTTCGGGCTGATCGGCCAAACCCGGCAGATCGCGCCGGCCGACAAGAAGCTATATGCATTGCGTGACGCCACGGCGACGGTCCCGTATATTCCGCTAATCGTTGCGTCGATAATGTCTAAAAAGCTTGCCGAGGGCCTCGACGCACTTGTGCTGGACGTTAAGACGGGATCCGGGGCGTTTATCCAGAAATTTAGCGAGTCGAAAAAGCTGGCCGAAGAATTGTGCTCGACGGGCAAGGCCTTTGGCGTGAATACGCAGGCGTTGATCACCGACATGAGCCAGCCGCTCGGGAAATTTGTCGGCAATGCTTTGGAAGTTTACGAATGCCTTAAGATACTTCGCGGCGAAGCAGACAGGATGATGCTGCCGACGCTGGAACTTTCGTTGGAGTTGACAGCGAATATGCTGGTTCAATGCGGGATCGTCGATTCAATGCAAAATGCAAAATGCAAAATGCAAAATGTATTGGATTCGGGCGAGGCCCTGGAGCGGTTTCGGCAAAATATTGAATTGCAGGGCGGCGATCCTAAGGTTTGCGATAAGCCCGAAACGCTGCTTGGAAAACGATTGGCCGGGGTGCCGATCGAGGCTGGGGCGACCGGGTATATCTCGGAGATCGATACTTTTGCCGTCGGCAATGCGGTTTGCGGCCTCGGCGGCGGACGGGTAAAGGCCGAAGACGGGGTCGATCACGCGGTCGGCTACGCCTGCGAGAAAAAGATCGGCGATCCCATTAGAAAAGGCGAACTGCTCGGAATTGTATATTGCCGAGGCAAAAAGCAGGCCGATTTCATTAGTGAAAAACTGCAAAATGCATATAAAATAATCAAGGAAATCCCCAAGACAACCAAATTGATAAAGGCGACGGTCTAAACAGTTATGAAACTTCGTTACTTTTTGTCGATCCTGAGTTTGATGTCCGCGTGCCTGCTGATGTCGTCCTGCGCGAGCCGTGCCGAAGCTAAGCGTGAGGGCTGCAAGATAAAGGTCGGTATCGTCTTCGACATCGGCGGCAAGAACGACCGCTCGTTTAACGCCGCCGCGTGGGAAGGCGTTAAGCGGGCGCAAAAGGACCTCGATATTTGCCTCTACGATGTCGAGCCGGGAAATCCCACCTCTATCGAACCGGCGATGCGTGCGTTTGCCGAGAAAAATTTCGATCTTATTTTCGGCGTTGGCTTTGCCCAGGGGCCGATCATGCAGAAGGTCGCAACCGATTATCCCAATATCAAATTCGCGATCGTCGATGGCGTTATATTTGAGGACGATGGCAAAACACCGAAGAAGAATGTTGCCTCGCTCGTCTTTCGCGAACACGAAGGTTCATATCTCGTCGGAATGATCGCTGCGTCAAAGTCGAAGACGGGCGTTCTCGGGTTTCTGGGCGGCATGGATATTCCGCTGATCCACAAATTTGAGACAGGTTATGCGGAGGGCGCAAAATCGGTCAATCCCAATATTAGAGTGATCGACAACTACGTCGGCGTGACCGACGGAGCCTGGAACAATCCCGGAAAAGGCAAGGAATTGGCGCTCGCGCAGATCGAAAAGGGTGCCGATATTATCTTCACGGCGGCGGGAAATTCGGGCCTCGGTGCATTTGACGCGGTCGAACAATACGGAAAAAACCCGCAGGGCGAAGCCAATAAATTTGTCATCGGCGTCGATTCCGACCAAAACGGCGTCAAGCCGGGCTTTGTCCTAACGTCGATGGTAAAACGCGTCGATAATGCGGTTTACGACGTGGTGAAAGAGGTGCTTGGCGGCAAATTCGAAGGCGGCTTTCACGTCTTCGGCCTCGACAAAGATGGCGTCGCCTACGCAATGGACGATTTTAACAAAGGCCTGATACCGGACGATGTGATCGCCAAAGCCGAAGAGGCAAAAAAGAAGATCATCGCGGGCGAGATCAAGGTGACCGATGCGATGGCCAAATAGTAAGATAAATAGTGAGGAAAGTATGAGCGTCCATGTAGACATTCCTACAGAATTGTTCAATTTGGAAACCGGCGATGTATCACGTGAAGTTCTCGAAACCATCGCTGCGGAAGGCTTTCGTTCAGACCAACTCTCTACTGCTCAAGTGCGTCGTCTTTTGGGATTTCAAACCCGATTTGAGGTTCATCAATTCCTCGCTGAAAGAGGAATTCCTTGGGTCAAGTATTCGGTTGAGGACACTCGACGCGAAAGAGAATTGTTAAGGAAACTTATTCCCTGATGATCGTCGTTTCGGACACGTCGCCAATAAATTATTTAGTACTTATTGGCAGGATCGTGTTGTTGCCGGAATTGCTTGGCGAAGTGGTCATTCCGACGGCTGTTTTCAAAGAACTGCAGGATGAGCGTACCCCGGCTATTGTTAGCGAGTTCATCCGGTCAATGCCGGAATGGATGTCAGTTAGGGAGACATCCGTGATCTCGGATCTCGACGACGAGAGAGTCGATCCCGGCGAACGAGAAGCGATCCTTCTCGCGGAAGAGATCGGGGCAGAAGCTCTGCTTATTGATGACCTTGCTGGCCGGGATCTAGCCTCCAAGCGTGGCCTGATCGTTATTGGAACCATCGGAGTCCTGCAACGCGCGGCGGAAAAGGGATTGCTGAATTTTGCGACTGCACTTAGTGAGATCAAGGAGCAGGGCTTTCGAATTTTTCCTAACCTGGAAAACGAGTTTCTGAGAACGATAACTGATTAGTGGAAAAATATGTTGGAACTTCGAGGTATCACAAAAACCTTCGGAAACGTCACCGCGAACAACGACGTTTCGATCAATGTTACAAAGGGTACGATCCACGCTATCGTCGGCGAGAACGGTGCCGGTAAATCGACGATCATGCGTATCGCTTACGGCTTTTACAATGCCGACAGCGGTGAGATATTGATCGACGGGAATGTAGTCTCGATCAAGAATCCGCACGACGCGATCGCGCTCGGTATCGGCATGGTCCATCAGCATTTTATGCTCGTGGATACAATGACGGCGGCCGAGAACATTATTCTCGGTGCAGAGACTGGCTCGGCGGCGAATCTGGACCTGGATAAGGCAAATCGTGACATCCTCGCTCTGTCGAACGAGCTTCGGCTGGGCGTAAAGCCCGATGCTTATATCGAGGATATGTCTGTGGGCCAACAGCAGCGGGTCGAGCTGCTCAAGGCGCTTTATCGCGACGCAAAATTGCTGATCCTGGACGAGCCGACGGCTGTGCTCTCGCCGCAGGAGGTCGAGGAGTTTTTCGGCATCTTACGCCGGATGAAAGAGCAGGGCAAGACAATAATAATCATCACGCACAAGCTCGAAGAGGTGCTTGCTATCTCGGACGAGGTGACCGTGATGCGTGACGGTAGATCGGTCGGCAACGTCAAGACCTCGGAAACGAGTGCAAAAGACCTGGCGCGAATGATCGTCGGACGCGATGTGCTGCTGAGAGTTGAAAAGACCGACGCCGAACCGGCAGCTACGGTGCTTGAGGTCAAGAACCTAACCGTCAACGGTAAGAACGGACCTTCCGTCAAGGATGTCTCGTTCGCGGTCCGTGCGGGCGAGATCGTCGGTATTGCCGGCATCGAGGGCAATGGCCAGACCGAATTGATCGAGGCACTTTCAGGACTGCTGAAAGCGTCGGGTGGACAAGTCGAGTTTGACGGGAAAGACATTACGAATCGTTCGGCTCGTGAGATGAAAGAGCTTGGCGTTGCACATATCCCCGAGGATCGGCATAAACGCGGACTGCTCCTGCATTCAGACCTGGCGGAAAACTCGATACTTGGCGTCCACTACCGTCCTCCGGTGGCGGCTGCAACTGGGTTCATGAACAACTCAGTGATCGATAAGCGTGTTCGTGAGATCATTGAGAATTTTGACGTTCGACCGCCAAACCCCGACCTTCCCGCCAAAGCTCTCTCGGGCGGAAATCAGCAAAAGCTGATCATCGGACGCGAATTTGAGCTTAAGCCCAAACTCCTGCTGGTCTCGCAGCCCACACGCGGTGTTGATATCGGTGCGATCGAATTTATCCATCGTAAATTGATCGGGCTGCGAGATGCAGGATCTGCCGTTTTGCTCGTGTCCGCCGAGCTTGAAGAAGTCACGGCCCTTGCCGACCGTCTTTTGGTCATCAAAGAAGGCAAGATCGTCGGTGAGGTTGACCCGAAAACGAGCTCGACCGAGGACATCGGGCTTATGATGACCGGCGGAAACTAAGAAGTTTAACCACGAAAGGACACGAAAAAGACACGAATGTAGGAAATCTTTACGTGTCTTTTTGTGTGTTTTCGTGGTTTCACTAAACCGTTTGAGCAGAAGCTTCGTTAAATATGGCTTTCATTTTATCGACAGCCCGCTGAAGGTTTTCCATCGATGTCGCATACGAGATCCGCAAATATCCGTCCGCTCCAAATCCCCCCCCGTCGGTGACGACGATGTGAGCTTCCTTTAATAAGACATCCGCGACATCGCCCGAGCTCTTGAACCGGTCGCCAAAAGTCCCGCGTACATCCACAAAGGCGTAAAATGCACCCTCGGGCATCGGGCAGCGGAATCCTTTGACCTCATTCAACGCTGGCACCAGCCAGTCACGGCGGCGTTCGTATTCGCTGGTCATGGCGTTTACGGCGGCGATCGTTTCCTCTGGATTGCGAAGCGCTTTTGCACAGGCATATTGTACGAAGGAGGTTGGATGCGTCGCGGAGTGGCTCTGGAGTTTGATCATCGCCTTGGTCCATGTCTCATTCGCGATCGTGTAGCCCGCCCGCCAGCCGGTCATCGCGTACGTTTTTGAAAAGCTGCCGGCGATGCAAACGAATTCACGGAGATCATCAGGCAGCGACGCCAGCGAAAAAGGTTCGGCGGGCGGATACGCAAAAAACAGATAGCACTCGTCGGTCATTACATAAATGCCGCGGGCCGCACATACCTCGACGATACGACGCATTTCATCGGGCGGGATCACGCGGCCCGACGGATTGCTTGGTGAATTGATAATAAGAAGCTTGGTTTTGTCGGTGATCGCAGCCGCGACCTGATCCGCCGTCAAAATAAAATCGGTTTGCTCGGTTTCGATAAAGACGCTGTTTGCCCGGCAGAAAGTGACGATTTCCGGAAACGTGACCCAATAGGGTTTTGGGATCAATACATCGTCACCTGGGTTTAGCAGCGTACATGCCGCATTAAATAAAGCCTGCTTGCCGCCGCACGCCGCGGCGACCTCCGCTACCTTAATGTCGGCCCCAAACCGGGATGCGTAAAATTCGACGATCGACGACCGAAATTCCGCCAGCCCGGCGGTCGCCGTATATTTTGTCAGACCTTTTTCGAGGCCTTCCCAAGCGTATTGTTTGATAAATTTCGGTGTGTCAAAATCGGGCTCGCCGACGGACAGATCAATGACGTCAATACCCTGAGAGCGCATCTCACCGGCCATCTGGGCGGCGATCAGCGTCGAAGAGCCTTTCATTTTTACTACATTGTCAGAAACGGGGAACGACGACATAAAGGGTATTTTGCCACAGAGTTTACAGAGAACACAGAGGGGAATCGTAAGAGGTCAATGAATAATACAAAAATGTAGGAATCGGTAGAGGCGAGACTATCTTTCTAAGTGTTCTCTGTGTCCTCTGTGGCTCAATTCTTTTTTTCGCTCATGCGTTTTTCGACGAGTTCTGGGATCAGGCCCGCGACGCGGCCACCAAGTTCGAAGACCTGTTTTATCAGTGTCGATGAGACGTATGAATACTCCTCGCCGGCCAGCAGGAAAACGGTTTCGATCGTGGGTTCGAGGCGGCGGTTCATGAGGGCCATTCGCAGCTCGTATTCGTAGTCGCTGACGGCGCGGATGCCGCGTACGATCGCGGTCGCTCCGCTTTCGCGTGCGAAATTGGCGGTCAGGCCCGAAAAGCTGTCGACGATCAGAGTACAGCCATTGGTATCGAAGCCGGGCAGGATCTCGCGGATCATCGCACATCGCTCCTCAACCGAGAACATCGGATGTTTGTCGGCATTATTGAGTACGGCGACGATCATCTCGTCAAAAAGCGGCGAGGAGCGCTTGATGATGTCGAGATGTCCGTTTGTCAGCGGGTCAAATGAACCCGGAAAGATAGCTCGCCGCATAATTGATAAACTGTATCCACAATGTAATTACAATTTGTAATTTAATTGTAACTTCGACTTAACTTGCCTACCAAATGGCCGGGAAAAGTGCTAGTATCATGCCTATTCGACCGCTGTTAGGCGTGTATAACATAGCACAGTACCCGACATGAACAAAAACGGACAGGCCGCGGCATTTTACGACCTCGAGGGAACCTTGGTAAGCACCAATCTCGTCCACACGCTCGCGTTTTACGCCAAGCGTCAGCAGGGCCTGTGGCAGACTGCCAAGAAAAGCATCGGAACACTGGCAAAATTGCCGTTCTTTGGCATTACCGATCTTTATTCGCGCAATGTTTTCAACGAGGTATTTTTCAAAAGCTACGAGGGGTTTTCGCAGGACCGTCTGCGGTATTTTTCCGAGGAGCTGTTTGAAGAGGTTCTAAAACCCGCGATTTTTGACGGAACGCCCGAGCTGATCGCACAAGGTAAAAAGATCGGCCAGCGGCAGGTCGTGCTCACCGGTGCACTCGATTTCACCATCGATCGTCTGATGAAACATTTAGGCATTGATGATTACGTCGCTAACCGGCTCGAGTTTGTAAA
>JAYVDQ010000439.1:0-5080 GCA_043749325.1 Chloracidobacterium sp.
ATCGATCCAGAAACGCGACGGATCTGGGACGAGCAGCATATCGGATTCATGGATCGAGGCCCAGCCGCGAAGGCTCGACGCGTCAAATCCAAATCCATCCTCAAAACTGTCCTCGGTCAATTGATCGATCGGAAAAGTAAGGTGGTGCCAGGACCCGGGCAGGTCCGTGAAACGCACCGAAACAAACCTGGCCTCCTGGTCTGCGGCATATGTTAATACATTTTTTACGTTCATGATCTCTCCTGTCTAAAAGTGAAAATATGGTTCAGCATTACGATCGGAATTTCAAAAATGAGATTCTATAATACTGATTTCACAACCACAAAACGCTTAGGAAACAATTTTTGCGATAGTGACTTTTCCGACAATATTGTAGGATGCGGGTTTTGAGATAAGGGCGCGGCTACTCATATGAAGCAGGATCATAACCTTTGAAATTGCCCTCACGCACGTGTACTATTATCACTAAATCCATGGGAGTCGAATTACTTTCAAATGAAGCAAACTAAATACCCATCTTTTCTCGCCTTGGCAATGTTGTTACTTGCTGTAACTGCGTCTTATGCGCAAAAGCTAACCGCGGATGAACGCAAAATTATCGACTACATCGACAGTCATAATGGCGAAGCGATCGCCCTTCTGGAGAAAGTAGTCAATGTCGAAAGCCCCACCGAAGATCTTGCCGGCGTCAGGAATGTCGGCATGATATTTGGCGACGGGTTTAAGGCTCTCGGAATGACCGTGAAGTGGCTCGACATGCCGGCGGAGATGAAACGAGCGGGCCACCTGGTCGCCGAGACGAGCGGCAAGGGCGGCAAGCGGATATTGCTGCTCGGTCATATCGACACTGTATTGCGCGGTGAAAAATATCGACGAGATGGTGATCGGGTTTACGGCACCGGCATCGGTGATATGAAAGGTGGCGATGTGGTCATCTTACAGGCCTTGCGCGCTCTACATGCCGCTAATTTACTCAATAACACTCAGATCATCGTGATGCTTACGGGCGACGAGGAAAATTCAGGACACCCGGTGGAGATCAGTCGCGGAGCAATGATCGAAGCGGCAAAACGGAGCGATGTGGTTTTAAGTTTCGAGGGAGCGGTTCGGAATACGGCAACCGTTGGACGGCGTGGAGCTAGTTCATGGACACTGGAGGTCGATGCAAAAACCGGGCATTCGGGACAGATCTTTAAGGAATCGATGGGCAACGGCGCGATATTCGAAGCTTCTCGAATTCTCAATGAATTCCGCGAAAAACTCGGACACGAAAAATACTTGACCTTTAACCCCGCCCTTTTCGTAGGCGGCACAACCGCCTCGGCACATGGCCCCGAAGGTTCCGCAACCGGCAAAACAAACGTTGTCCCGGCCAAGGTTGTGGTACACGGCGACCTCCGGTTTATCAGCGAAGCTCAAAAAGAATCGGCCCGGACGAGAATGCGCGAGATCGTTTCAAAAAGCCTGGCCGGTTCGTCGGCAAAGATCACCTTCGACGACGGGATTCCCGCGATGACGCCAGTTGATGGTAATTATGTCCTCCTGAAACAGCTCGACCAGGTGAGCCAGGACCTTGGATTTGGGACGGTCGAAGCTCTCGATCCTGGTGACCGAGGCGCCGGTGACGTCGCTTTTGTTTCGGGCATCATCCCCGGTTTGGACGGTCTCGGCATCGGCGGTGGTGAGAAATCACATGCTAAAGGCGAATTTGCCAACGCGGCAACGCTGCCAATGCTTACCAAGCGAGCCGCGATCCTGATCTATCGTCTCACACGATAGTTGCCAGGGGGCCGATGATTTCTCCAACCAGATCATACTCATGCGCCTCCGTAATTCGGACATCATAAATCGCTCCAATCTGCGGATCTAGGTCTTCGGGCATATCGTTAATGAGAATATAACCGTCAATGTCCTGGGTCTGTCCCTCGAGACGGCCCTGGAAAAGAAGATCGGACTCCTGTGAGAGGCCTTCGAAAAGGACCTTGTAAGTATTGCCGATCTTCGACTTATTGAGCTGTTTGCTGATCTTGGCCTGCTCTTTCATCAAGCGGTTACGGCGTTGTTTAGCAATTTTAGGATCGACTTTATTGGGAAGGTCGTAGGCGGCGGTGCCCTCTTCGTCGGAATAGGTAAAAACGCCAAGGTTATCGAAACGACAATTTTGGACAAATGTAATTAGTTCCTCAAAATCCTCTTCGGTCTCGCCGGGAAAGCCGGTGATAAAGGTCGTCCGGATAGCGATTCCGGGAACAGCCTCGCGGACGCGACCGATCAGCCGCTCGAGCGATTCGCGCGTTCCTCCACGCTTCATCATTTTCAACACATTTCGCGAAGCATGCTGGAGCGGCATGTCGAGATATTTGACGGCCTTTGGCGTATCGGCAATGGCCGAAAGAAAGGCGTCGGAAATATGTGTCGGAAAGGCGTACATGGGACGTATCCATTCAATACCGTCGATCTCGCCGAGAGCACGGATAAGAGCGGCAAGAGCGTCGACTTCGCCGAGGTCTTCGCCGTATCGCGACGAATCCTGAGCGATCAAAACCAGCTCTTTGACACCTTGTTTCGCAAGATTTCGAGCTTCTTCGATGATCGACCCAAAACGTCGCGACCGAAACGAACCGCGCATCGATGGTATCGAGCAAAAGGTGCATGGCCGGTCACAACCCTCGGCGATCTTGATAAATGCCGTGTGCGAAGCGGTGGCACGCATCCGCGGGGTGTATTCGTCGTAAAGATAGGTTGCCGATTTGTTGCCGATTGGCGTGATCGTGAGTTGCTTTGCGTCGAATTCATCATCGGCTGCCTTGAGAATATCGCCAACCTGCGACGTACCGATAAAAGCATCGACTTCCGGCAGCTCTTTCATCAGATCGTCACGGTAGCGTTCGACCAGGCAGCCAGCGACGATCACGCGGCTCGCCGTACCGCCCGATTTCCAGCGTGTCGCCTCAAGAATCGCGTCGATCGATTCCTGCTTCGCCGATTCGATAAATCCGCATGTGTTGACGACGACGGTATCGGCCTCTTCGGCATTGTTTGTTATCTCATAGCCGGCCTCAGCAAGCTGGCCCATCATCACCTCGCTGTCAACGAGATTTTTAGGGCATCCGAGGCTGACAAATCCAACTTTCTTCATAAGAGCTTTAGCCACGAATTACACGAATAGCACGAATTATTGTTTTTTCTGATTTGTGACATTCGTGTAATTAGTGGCAAACAAATCTTCTAACCAATTCTCAATTTGCGCCGATTCGTCATCTGTTAGCGATCTTTCACCAAACCGCACCCGGTTATATTTCTCAGTAATATTGACCGCTTCGGGCATTCCGACCGCGTACGCAAATTCGAGCGGCGTCTGGTGCGGTGCTCGGGTAAAGCCTTTCTCCGCGAGCACAGTTTGCATCCGGTCGTAAAATTCGACGATCGACGCATGACGCTTTGCAAAGAGCCGATCCCAGATGCGGCCCCAAACCTTTAATTTTACTACCTTTCGATACAACCAGCCTAACAGCAGAATGCCTAAGATCCCGGCGAGCACATATGCGACACCATATCCGATCGCCGCGAGGCTTGCCTGTGTCCCTTTATCGCCTCGAACCTCGGCCCACCATTCGGCGAAAATATTCTGAGCGTGGTCAAAATACGACGAGAGTCTTGCCTGATAATCGACAAACCCATTTCGTATTCCTCTTACGAGTGAACGCTGTTCCTGATTATCGAAAGCGACAAAATTCTGAATCCAGAACGCTTCCAGGGCTTCGAGATATTTGTTGAATTGGCCGGCGATACCCGATGTCGCCCCGCCGACCTGATCCGAATAGGGCGTCGGATCGAACGGCACCCAGGTATTTTCCTTTGGAAAATAGACTTCGACCCATGAATGGGCATTACGCTCTTTGACAATGGTCATGTCCGCAGCCGAGTTATAATCGCCCCCGTGAAACCCGTTTACGATCCGCGCTGCGATCCCTTGGGAACGCAGCATAATGGCCATCGAGGTCGCGAAATATTCGCAATGGCCTGCTCGAACGTTGAACAAGAAATCCGATACTGGGTCGTCACCGCCGGCCTTTTGTTCGAGCGTGTAGCCAAAATTAGTTTGCAGAAATTTTTCTACGGCGACCGCCCGGTCGTAGCGATTCTTTTCTTTCGATGCGATGCCGTAGGCAAGATCGAAGATCCGTTTGTCGAATTTGTCGGGCAATTGCAGATAATTCTGCATCTCGGAGCCATACGCATCGTTGTCCTCACGCAGACGCGATCTGTCAGGCAGGCTGCGATCGGACACGACCTTATAGGAAATGCGTTCGGCACGCGGGTCAAAGGAAAGTGCTCCGAATGTATCCTTGCTAATGATCGGAAAATTTCCCTGGATGGCGACCGCCTTTGGCAAGGCAAATAGGACGGGAGCATCGAGCGGTTCCAGATAGATCGTTTGCGTCACAAGACTGTCGAATCTGGTGGCACGATCGATCTGAAACCGGTCGTATTCGTCCCTGACAAACGGCAGCTTTTCGCCGGTCCTGGATTTGCTCCAGGTCTTGCCGTCGAATGTGTCCAGAGCGACGCCGCGGAAATATAGTTTTGAGACTGCTTCGGACGCCGGTTCCAATTTCACTCGCATCGCAACTTCGTCACTTGCCTGAATGTCGCCGATGCGTCCGAGCGTAACGGATTCGGAGAAACCCGTCTTAGTTTTAAGGTTACTCTGTGAGCCGCCAAAACCGGCACCGCCGACACGCGGCAGCATAAAGAATAGCGGCACCGCGATAAGCACGATAAACACGATCAGCGTAATCGCGGTCGTTGGAAGCCTCCGAACCGCCAACCCGCTAGTCGGAGCAATGTTAGGCAAACTTTTGCTACGCTCGCCGGAAGCCATTTTATGCTCAACGGCTCGCGATGTCTTCCTGATCTCAAAAGCAATGACGGCACAAACCATTACCAGCAAATACGCGAGGAAAGTCAGCAGATACAGAGCGCTGATGCTCAACCCGGCGGCCAGCAGCACCTCGAAAAACGACATCAGGTAAAGAAATATCCAATCCCGGTCGCTCTTTTTTTGGAGGAGTTTGAC
>JAYVDQ010000440.1:0-2152 GCA_043749325.1 Chloracidobacterium sp.
AAAATTTTCGACATCCTTCTCCTGCTAGTTGAAAACAACGGCCGGATGGTGACCAAAGACGAGATTATGGCCTCCGTTTGGGCTGATACCTTTGTTGAAGAAACGAATCTGACCTCGAACATCTCGCGCCTGCGAAAAATACTGCACGAAGGCGGAGCCGACTGCATCGAGACAATGCCGAAGCACGGTTATCGTTTTAAGGCGAAAATCGAAAAGGACGGAGCGGCTGGAGAGCTAATTTTGACTCGCCGGGTAACCGCTCGAATTCAGCAGACAACCGAAGAAACCGAAACGGGCGGCGCAATCGACCGGCTGCCGGCTGAGCGTCGAACGAAGTCGTTCTGGAAGGCCAGATTTTTCGTTCCTGCCGCCGGATTGGCAATTTTGTTGGCTGCTGGTTTATTCGTCTTGTTTTGGAGTTCGCGTCAGGCGACGCCGGAAAATGCTATGCAGATCAAATCGCTGGCTATTTTGCCGTTCAAGCCTTTAGTGACAGAAAGCCGGAATGAATCGCTCGAACTCGGAATGACCGACACCTTAATCAGCAAACTCGGCAGCAGCGAAATAGTTGTGCGCCCGCTGAGCTCTGTTCGCCGATTCGGTAACGTGGACCAAGACCCCGTGCAGGCGGGACAGTCGCTCGGTGTTGATTCTGTTCTAGATGGAAGTGTCCAACGCTGGGGCGATAAAATTCGTGTAAATGTCCGCTTGATCAGAATTGCGGACGGCTCCGCGCTTTGGACGGGAACATTTGACGAAAAATTCACGGATATTTTCGTCGTGCAGGACGCGATATCGAGAAAGGTCGCATCGGCGTTGACGTTGGAATTGAGTGGTGACAAGAAAACAAAACTTGAAAAACGCTACACGAACAACGTCGAGGCTTATCAACTTTATCTCAAAGCGCGCAATCACGCTGGCAGGGGAACGCCGTCGGAAGTCCAAAGAGCCATTTCATATTACCAGCAAGCGATTGAGATTGACCCGAATTACGCGCTCGCCTATATCGGACTCTCGGGCGCGTATGTCGGGCTTGCATTCAGTAGTGAAATACCTGCCACGGAAACCATGCCGAAAGCGAAGGTGGCGGCAAACAAGGCGGTCGAGATTGACGATACTCTCGCCGAAGCCCATTCCGCACTGAGCGACATATTATTCTGGTACGATTGGGATTGGAACGCGGCGGAAAAGCATATCAAACGAGCCTTGGAACTTAATCCGAACGGCGCGGGCGTTCAGAGGGAGTATGCGGGTTTTCTCTCAAACACGGGACGGCAAGCGGAAGCGCTCGTCGTAATAAAACGCGCCATCGAACTCGACCCGCCTAATTTGGGATACAAAGCAATGCAAGGATTGATTCTGATTCGCGCCCAACAATACGATGAAGGATTAGCCGTGTTGCAGAAAGTTCGTGAGCAGGATCCGGGTGACTGGTATGGTGGGGGTTATCTGTTCGCTATATCCGGTTATACCAAGAAAGGAATGTATGCTGAAGCCATTGCCATCGCACGCCAGGCGAGAGAACTCTCCGGTGTCAATCCTATAACGATGTCGTTTGTCGGTCAAACTTTGGCAAAGGCGGGCAAACGGGCGGAGGCGCAGGTGGTGCTTGAGGAAATGTTGAAATTATCAAAAGTGCGTCACGTTTCGCCTCACAACATCGCCATGGTTTATAACGCCTTGGAAATGCGTGACGAAACTTTTGCCCAGTTGGAGCTATCTTACGAACTGCGAGAACCGCGAGCAGTTCAGCTAAAAGTCGAAACCAAGTGGGATAATCTGCACGACGACCCGCGCTTTCAGGATTTACTGCGGCGAATGGGCCTACCGCAATGAGATTAGGCAATGAAATAGAATAACCTGCTCTCCAAACCGCGTCTTATTGATTTGATGAAACGGATGAATTTTGAACAATAAAAAAAATGAAAATAGCTTTAATCGGTTACGGCGCGATGGGCAAACTCATCCGCACGCTCGCCGAAGAAAAAGGACACGAGATCGCAGTTGTCATTGACGATGAGGATGCTGAGTTGTCTGCGGATGGTTTGGCGCAAAAGTTAAATGGCTGTGATGTAGCGATAGATTTTACGACGGCCCAAGCCGTGCGGCGGAATGTCGCGGCGTGTGTCACGGCGGGCGTACCGCTGGTTGA
>JAYVDQ010000441.1:0-2145 GCA_043749325.1 Chloracidobacterium sp.
TACGCCTGCAGCCTGCGAGGGCACGACGACGCTGTTTGAGGTGGATTATTTCGGTGATGAGAAAGCTTATTTGACGCAGTCGGGCCAGCTTTATAACGAAGCGACCGCGGCCGCTTTTGGTAAATCTTACGCCTTCGGGCCGACCTTTCGGGCCGAAAAATCCAAAACACGCCGTCACCTGACCGAATTCTGGATGGTTGAGCCTGAGGTAGCCTACGCCGGTTATGAAGACATGATGGACCTTGGCGAAGCGTTGATCCTCTTGATCGTCGAACGCGTCCTGACCGACCGTCAGGAAGAACTGAAAACGCTCGAACGCGATACGACCATTCTCGAAGCCATCAATTCCCCGTTCCCGCGGCTGCATTACGACGATGCCATCAAAATGCTGCAAGAGGGCCACGCGAAGGGCGAGCTTGAGAACAATTTCGAATGGGGCGGCGATTTTGGTGCACCGGACGAGACGTATCTTTCGAGCCAGCACGGCAAGCCGGTTTTCGTTCATCATTTCCCGGCGGCGATCAAGGGGTTTTATTTCGAGGTGGACAAAGACCGCCCGGAATGCGCTCTCGGCATCGATCTGCTCGCCCCCGAGGGCTACGGCGAGATCATCGGCGGCGGCGAACGCGCCTCGAACCTCGATTACCTGATCGAGCAGCTTAAAAACCACGGACTCGACCAGGCAACCTTCGAATGGTATCTCGACCTTCGCCGCTACGGCAGCGTCCCCCACGCCGGTTTCGGCATGGGCATCGAACGCTGCACCGCCTGGATGTCCGGCATCGAACACGTCCGCGAGACCATTCCGTTTCCGAGGATGTTGTATAGGTTGCGGCCCTAGAATGTATTGGAATTTGTTTTATTATCCGATACAATTGCTAGGGAGAAACTCATCATGATTAATACGATCGAAGCTATTGTAAAAGACGGGCAATTTGTGCCAATCAAGAGTATTTCGTTGCCGGACGGGACGAAAGCGATTGTCACCATTATGGGCGACGAAGACAACGATTTTTGGATGTCGGCAAGTGAGGAGTCGCTGGACGCCATTTGGAACAATAATGAGGACGATATTTATGCCGAACTACTCACTCAATGAGGTTATTCTGGTTCGTTATCCATTCTCCGACCTGACAAATTTCAAAGTTCGGCCAGCCATCGTGGTCAGTCGCAAACATTCATCCCATGACCTTTTTGTTGTTCCTCTCACTAGTCGAACGACCAATCTACAGCCCGGCGAAATTGCCTTATCCGGGTGGAAATCTGCTGGCCTTAATGTTCCGTCCTCGATAAAGCGGGGAATCTTTACTATTCACGACGGGCTTGTCTTGAAATCACTCGGAAGCCTGGGTCAAAATGATGTCGAAGCAGTCGAAAGATCGCTTCGGGATTGGCTAGGGCTTTCATGATATTCCTTTTCCGAGGATATTATATAGGTTGTGACCGTAGGATAGTAAATATCGAAGACGACTACGACGAAGATGAACTAGATGATATTACTGCGATCTACGACCTCGGTAAGGGAGGCTTGGGCGAAAACTTTAATCTTTGCAGTCCCGAAATGACGGAAATCATTCGTCGCGCGTTCGCGACGGGGCTAAAAGAAGCTCGTCGAAAGCACAAGGAGGCGGGAGTACCAATGGTAATTTCGCGGGATGGAAAGACCGCTTACATTCAACCTGACGAGATTGACGTTGGTTGAAGGGCGGCATCGAACACGTCCGTGGGACAATTTGGTTTCCGAGGCTGCTTTACAGGCTGAGGCCTTAGCTTTGACCAGATTAGCAACGCGTTATGGCAGACGAAAAGACAATCACGGATGGCATTCGACGCCTTATAGAACTTTTGGGTGGGGCCGAAAAAGCTAGGGAGATTCTGAACGAGGGCTACGAAGAAGAACTGGCGCTATGGGAACAGCAGATCGACTCGATTGGTAGAGTATTGCGTGCTCACCTATACCTTGAGTATCGCATGACCCGGTATTTGGAGGCTCGAAACCCGAATTTAGGCAACATCGAGAAAGTTCGGCTTAGCTTTTCTCAGAAACTTACATTGATAAATGAAAGTGACGCCCGGGTTAATCACCTCATAGCAGGTACACGGCAGATAAATCTTATTCGAAACCGAATGGGGCATAGAATAAAC
>JAYVDQ010000442.1:0-17799 GCA_043749325.1 Chloracidobacterium sp.
TTCGATGGTGATCTTGTAGACACATTGGTACAGGCAACGCGGGACCTAAGCGTCCAACTCAATTTAGGAGCGACGGTGGAATCCGTGCGAAAGGACGGCGAGCGGTATTTCGTAAAGGCTTCAACCGCCGATTACAGCGAAACTTTCGAGGCTGACATGGTAGTCCATGCCGCAGGACGTGTTCCAGACATTGACGATATGGAACTCGAAGCGGCGAACCTTGACCGAGGAAAGAAAGGAATTCGGGTGAATGAATTTCTACAGAGCGTTTCGAACCCGCTCGTCTACGCGGCAGGTGACGCGGCAGACAGCGGAGGGTTGCCGCTGACGCCTGTTGCGACAATGCAGGGACACATAGTAGCGAGCAACCTGCTAAAAGGTAATCATCGCCAGCCTGATTATTCCGGCATAGGCACCGCCGTTTTTACGATCCCGCCAATGGCTTCCGTCGGATTGAAGGAAGAGGATGCCGCAAACCAAGGCCTTAACTTCGACGTCAAGTATGAAGACACTTCGGGCTGGTATTCGTCTAAAAGGATCGGATTAAAATATTCGGCCTATAAGACCCTGGTCGAAAAGGAAACGGGTCGAATCTTAGGGGCCCATCTTTTAGGGGCTCACGCCGATGAGGTCATCAACATCTTCGCCCTTGCGATCCGTAACGGGCTAAAAGCCAACGATTTGAAGGCGATGGTCTATGCATACCCGACAAGTGCCTCGGACATTAGCTATATGGTCTAGTGAATTTATGATAAATGTTGCCAACATCACCAACCTCGAATCCGAAATAACCTGTCCTCAATGTGGTCACCAAAAGACTGAGATCATGCCCACAGACTCGTGCCTCTTTTTCTATGAGTGCGAAGACTGTCGAGCCATGCTCAAACCGCTTCCTGGCGACTGCTGTGTATTTTGTTCCTACGGCTCGATACCGTGTCCGCCAAAGACGAGCGGCGCGGGTTGCTGTTGAAGATCATACTTTGTCTATAAACTTAGCAATTCCCTTCTTACAATCATCACTCATCCGGGCGCGGGCGTTGGTCTCGACACCTTTTTCAATTGCTGCTTCAAAGGTATCCCCATCAATGTCGTAGATTAATCTCTTTGTCAGCACAACCGCCGATCCGCTGACCTTTGTGTAAACGGAGACGAAATCCAGCACGGCGTTTTCGAGTTCGTCGTCGCCGACGATCCGGTTGACGAGGCCCAGAGAAAAAGCTTCGTCAGCACTGTATTCGAAGCCTTGCGTAAGCAATTCAAAGCTCTTTTTCTCGCCGAGATTTCGCCGCAGGATCGCAGCAACCATTGCGGGTACGAATCCGATCTTCACCTCAGGATAACCAAACCGCGCGGTCCTGGTCGCGACCACGAGATCACACGCCGTCGCCAGTCCACATCCGCCGGCAAGAGCCCGGCCATGCACGGCGGCTATAACGGGGACTTTGACGCTCCGAATCAGCAGGAACAATTCAGCGAGGCTCCGAGCGTCTCCGAGATTCTCCTCGTAGGTCGCCGACGCTATTTTCTGGATTGATGCGAGATCGGCACCGGAGCAGAAATCTTTTCCTGCTCCTCGTATTACAATGGCTCTAATCGAGTCATCACCGTCGGCATCGCGAAGAGCGGCCTTTAACGCAGCGATCAGCGCATCATTCAGCGCATTTCGCTTCTCGGGGCGGTTGAGTGTGAGGACCAGTACGGCCCCTTCATTAGATGTAAGGAGGACTTCCGGATTCATTCGTAATTCGTCATTCGACATTCGTAATTTGTTATTGGTACAGCTTCGTCGCCCGGTCGATCTCGGCTGCAAATCCCTCGATCGTTTTCGAGACAATTGTGATCTGCTCGCTCGCCTCTTTCCAGTCACGCTGTTCGATCGCCTCGCGGACGCCGGGCAGCGTTTTCACACCATAGCCCGTGTAGAATCCGGGAGCGTAGATTTGATGCCGGAACCAGTCACGACGCGGCAGGCCCTCTGTGCGGGTCAAGGCTCGTTCGGTCTTGAACAATATATCGTCAAGCGTTTTCTGCGTTGCCGCAGGCAGTTGTTTGCCCGCCGAAGCTTTCTGATAGGCCCGTGCGCTTTCCTGCAATTTTGTCAGAGCGTTTTGCAGCGGAGCGAAATTTAGAAAGGGTACGTTTTCTTTCTGTGCGGGGACGATAAATATCTCGGTCGGGTCCTGAACATTCTTTAACATTCCGTTCGCGATCATTTCGTTCGTTGTTTTGGTTTCATCCCGCATCGAATCGGTCAGGCGTGTTACCTCGCCGACATATTGGCTGACAGTGTCGGCAAAGTTTGTAAATTCAAACGGCAGCGTATCGGCATTTGCGAGCCGCAAAACCGCGTGCCCGCCGACCTTTGCCATGGCGACGCCGTAAACAAATCCGGGATCGCCGAAGCGTGTAAAATGGTCGTAAGAATCGTATATAGAATGGTACGATCCTCCGCCATCCTCACCGCCGAAACCTAGATTTAACGAGGCGATGCCCAAATGCTGTAAGAACGGCGTGAAATCCGAGCCGGAACCGAGTGCTCCGATCCGCAGATCAGGACGATTCATCGTTTCAGTACGCTGGGCAGGGCTGCCGTTTACGATCTGATTTGCCCGCGCTCGCTCCCAAACAGAGATTTTTGTTTGAGGATCAGGAATATCCTTGCCGACCTCATTAATAAATTTTTCAAGCGTGTGCGAACCGCCCATGCCAAGAAATCCCCGGCCATTCGTATCCGTGTTTATGTAAACCGCTGCCTTTTGCTGCAATTCGGCGGCGTGCGTCTCGACCCACTCGGTCGAGCCGATCAAGCCCTCTTCCTCAGCATCCCATGCACAATAGACGATCGTCCGCTTTGGCTTCCAACCCGTTTTCGCAAGCTCGGCAATACCACGGGCCTCTTCCATCATCGCGACCTGGCCGCTCAGCGGATCATCCGCACCGTTTACCCAGCCGTCGTGGTGATTGCCGCGAAGTACCCATTCATCCGGCCGCTCGGCACCCGGCATTTTTGCGATAACGTCAAAGATCGGCTTGATGTCCCAGTTAAATTCGAGTTTCATGTGTACCGTCGGTGTCTTGCCGCCAAAGCGGTACGTCGTCGGCAACGCTCCCCGCCACGCATCTGGCACAACAGCCCCATCGAGGTTTTTTAATAAGGGCAGCGCGTCGCTATAAGAAACGGGCAATACAGGTATCTTTGTCAATGTCGGTGCACTCTTTGGCTCAAGCCGTTTCGCACCTTTCGTCGCCCCAACGCCCTTGGTCAGCGGATCGCCGGGGTAAAGCGGCATGTCCATCACGGAGCCACGTTGAACTCCATTCTCGTTGCGATAAGCTCCCTTTGGATAAACATCGCCCTGATAATATCCGTCATCCCTCGGATCGGAATAGATAATGCAGCCGATCGCACCGTGCTCAGCGGCGACTTTTGGCTTAATACCTCGCCACGAGCCGCCATATCGCGAAATGACGATCTTGCCTTTAACACTAATACCGCTGCGGTCCAATTCCTCATAATCGGCGGGCCGGCCGTAGTTGACATAAACAAGTGGCCCCGTAACGTCGCCATCTATCGAATAAGCGTTATACGTCGGCAATTGCTCGTCCTGCTGTCCCGATGTCGCGTCTTCTTTTAACGCCGGCTCGTTGAGCTTCATCGTGAATTTCTCTGGAGCCGTCATTTCAACCAGACGCGTTTTCGGAGTCGGGAATAACACGTCAAAAGACTCGATCTTCGTGTCGTAGCCCCATGACTTGAACTGGGCGGCGATAAATTCCGCATTTTCCTTATCGTACGCCGAGCCAAGATGATGTGGCCGTGCCGAAAGGCGTTTCAGCCAATCGCGAAGATTGTCGGCTTTCAGGTAGCCGTCGAATTTGGCTTCGAGCGAGTGTTGAGACCGCGAACTTTCAGGAGAAAATCCAAGTATCGACTGATTGCTCGTCATTGCAGACTGGGCGACGATAGACATTGCGAGTAAGAACAAAAGAAGAGTGCGGCAAAGAGATCTTAACATTGGGCCTCCGAGTTATTTAGAAGTGAATTTGAGAATGGAAGTATTGTAAGACAGTTTGAGTGAAATCAGCGAATCAACCCGCGAGGAACTTGCGTAAAACCTGCGTCACCTCGTCGCGAGCCTCTTGCTGAACCCAATGGCCGCAGGTTGGTATTCGATGCTCTGTGTACGGCCCGCTGATCATATCGCCCACGCCGACGACGGTTTCCGGCAACACGGCTTTGTCCATTTCACCGTAGATGAACAAGGTCGGCACGTCGATCCTGGGCGGCATCTCGCTCGAACCGAACAAGCGTTTCATAATATTCGCTCGATAATAATTGAGCATCGCCGTCGCGGCACCGGGTTGGCCCCACGCGTTTTTATACTCAGCTATCACTTCGGGGCTGAAGACGCCCGACTTCGCGGTCGACTCAGTTAGCGATTTTACCAACGCCGCATAGTCATTTTTTTTGAAAACAAATTCCGGTAGGGACGGGAGCTGAAAGAAAAACATATACCAGCTCGCGAAAAATTGCTTCATCGTCTGGTTGCGTTTCCATATCGGGATCGGCGGGACCTGTAGAGCCCCAAGCTTCCATAACACCTTCGGCTTTTTCATCGCCATGGCCCACGCGACCGACGCACCCCAATCATGCCCGATCACCGCTGCTTTTTCCCTGCCAAAATGCCCGATCAGCCTGACTATGTCACTGACGAGATGCTCAATCGAATAGTCCGAAACGTTTGACGGTTTGTCCGAAAGATTGTAGCCACGCATATCAGGAGCGACGATGGTGTAATCATCGCTCAAGGCAGCGATCTGATGCCGCCACGAATACCAAAATTCGGGAAATCCGTGAAGCAGCACGACCAACTTTTCGCTTGTGCCGGCCGTCGCGTAGTGCAATTTGACCTCTCCGACATCGGCGTAGCCGAATGTGATCATTGAAGTATCTGTCATGCTAAACAGAGGTCCGCTGCTTCCGAATCAGGGACGTCGATATTCATTCTTAACAACGCCGTCGAGAACGTTTTTCCTTGAGCATCGGTCATCAGGCTGCGTGTGCCACCACCACCAAGGGATTCGTGAAGCAGAAAATTTAGCGCTTTTAGGTTAGGCAATTCAAATCGCTCGACATCGCCTTTTACGATCTCGCCGAAGTGCTGCTTTACGCGTTCCGCCGTAACCTCGCGAACAAGCAAAGGATAGTATTCATCTTTAAGAGCGATAAGCCCGACGTTTGCCGTGTCACCTTTGTCACCGGACCGGGCGTGAGCAAGTTTTAGTAATGAGATCTCCATATAGTTTCAAAGACTACACGAATCTATACGTCGGCCACAAATTGTATAGCCCGCGCGACAGGATCATCGGCGATCTCATCCACGAGCCCGATCTCCAACGCTCTATCGGCCACTATCGGAGCGGCGGTGAAGAATAATTCGAGTGCGTTTGTCGTTCCCACAAGACGTGGTAAACGCTGCGTCCCACCCCATCCTGTGATGATCCCCAAACCAGTGCCGGGGTGAGCGAAACTGGCTTTTGGTGATGCTATTCGCCAGTCGCAGCCTAGCGCAAGATCGAGAGCACCGCCAAAGCAATATCCATTGATCGCCGCTATCGTCGTTTGCCGAAGAGACTCGATCTTCGTCATCAGCATCTGCCCTCGAAGCGAAAATTCGCGCGCGCTTTCCGCGGTGACGGCCGCAATTTCTCGCAGGTCGGCACCGGACGCAAATACGTCGTTCACACCTGTAAATATTAAACTCTCGATGCTGCCGTTACAGTTATCCACGATTAGATCAAGCTGTTCCAAAACCGTCACCGAGAGCGGGTTTCTGATCTCAGGCCGTGTAAAACGGATGATCATTACCTTGCCTTCTAGATCGATCTTTAATTCGTTCGACATTCCGAACAATATTTAACCACAGAGAACACAGAGAACCCGAGCTAAGACAAAAAAGTGACCGGTGAGGTCACCAGTCATTCCTATTCAGTCTCTGTGTCTCTGTACCCTCTGTGGCAAATCTTCATCAGAGAATGCTCAATTTCACCGCCAGCGGCAGCAGATATTTGGCTGATTTTTTAATTGCGAATTTTGCCATCGCCGGAGCAGCCTTCACAATCATGGGCTTTAGGAGTCCCTTTCCGACCGGCACCGCGAGGTCTTTTGCGACGAATTTCGTCGTGCCCCAGGCAATCTTCGTAGCCGAGGCGACGACGATAACTCCGGCTTTTCCCGCTTCATTGAAAATAGTCGAAGCGGTCGAGCTTTCCTGCCTCGCTACGGCGTTTTTCTTCGCCTGGGCCTTGACACCAAACGACAACGTGAGCAAACAGGCACACGCAACGAGAGATCTGATAAGTAAGTTTCTCATGTATTGGACGAGAGGGAATCAAAAAGGAAGGATCGCCGCAACAAGCGACTTTTCAATAATATACGTTTCACGGGGATAAGGGAAGATTTTTTTCTCTGACGCAGAAGCCCGCGCGCGCAAGGGCGTAACCCTCAACCCGCTTTTCGATCGTCTTCCAAATTGTTGCCAACTGCGATCTGATATAAGATTCAGAACTATGAAGAATGGACCCGCGAGATTCGCATTTTATTTAGATCAGTTAGAAAAGCTCGTGGCCGAAGCGGCAAAGCAAAACAGTCCGGCGCTGTGGCTGTATCAGAATGGTGCCCGAACCCCGCTGTTTATGCTCGAGGGTCTCGCCAAACTCTACAGCGGGCTTCATAACAAAAAGGGTTTTGAGAAGATCGGAGCGCATTTCAAGCTTCTGGAAGACGCGCTTGGGGCGGTCGATTATTACGACGGTTTTGCCAAACAGTTTTCGCAAGACAAAGCGGTTTCGGCCGACATTACCAAATTTGCCGAGTCCAAAAGCTTTGAAAAGATCGGCACGCTGAACGATCTGCTTATTAAAAAAGGCTGGATCGGCAAGGGAGCGAATCGACTAAGCAAAATTCGAAAGAAATTAGCCGATGTAGACTGGCTCGACGAAAAGGCCGAGGTAAAAGCGATCGAGTCGTTCTATCGCGTTGCGATCAAAAAGGTCAACGCATTTGCCCAGACCTATCGGACCGGCTTTACCGACATCGAAACCCAGGTCCATGCCCTTCGCCGCAAACTCCGCTGGCTGAGCATCTACCCGCAAGCCCTGCGTGGCTGCATTCAGCTCGACGAAACTCCGTCAAACGACAAAAACGTCGCCAAATACCTTGTGCCCGAGATCGTCAATTCCCCGTTCAACAAAATGCCGCCCGCCGGGACAAACCTCTATCTGCTGATGTTTGGGCGCGACTATTTCCTCGCACTAAGCTGGATGATCGCCGAACTCGGCAAACTCAAGGACCAGGGCCTGCGGATGGTTGTCGTAACCGAAGCCGGAAAAACGTCGAAGACAGATGCCAAAAATAACGCGGCGATATTAGCAAAAACAACGGAGATAACCCGCACATTCTTTGCGGAAAAGAATCTGGACAAATTGTTTGCTGGGATCGTTGAGATCGGAGGCGGGCTTGCTATGATCTCGCTTCCTCTATCATTTCGATCCAAAGTTTGAGTGTGAGGTCTTCTCTTTCAGGAATTCCTAGGTACGGCCGCAGTTCATCATGATAACGACGTTCAAGCACATCAAGATTAAATGGAACCGATTTCGCAAGATAGATTACATCTTCACGGTCGCGGCCAATGTTCCGCTCGATTTTTGCCAACGCTACATCGTAAGCGTCGAGAGCAAGAAGACGAAGCTTTTCAAACATACCGGCGTATATTTTCGTCAACCGATCCTCATAGTTTTCCGGGACGGTAACAACCCCGACACGATCAAGATAGACGCCGTGACGTTTGTGAAGTTCGGAGTCTTTGCCAGCTTTTTCTATTAAACCAAGAGTCCTCGGAATGATCGACATTGCATCGATATCCAGAGTTTTGCGCTCGAACCCATATATCTGAGTAACCACAAACCCGCCTAGGCAGTGCAAATAAGTTTCTTCCTCAAGAATTGAATCCAACTCTCTGAGAAAAGACCTCCAAGGTTCGTGAGTAACCATATCAGTCATAGTGTTGCAGGCTCCGCAGGGAGAGATCCGTCAGCAAACGCCATTTCTTTGCCGATTCGGGCCTGTGCTCATCGAGCCATTTTCGCTCCGGGTTCGTCATCCGTTCGTTGCAAAGAGTGTCAACGCGGAGCAGCATCGAGCGTTCGAGCTCTGATTCATAGCCTCGCAGCTTATTGGCCCTCGCCTCGTCTCCTCTTGATACAGCAACTTCACGGGCAACCGCAGTAACAAACCCGAGCCGGTTTTGCAGATCATTTACCTTTGCGGCCTTTATCAGTTCGGGCCAATTCATTTCGGAGAATGTCAGCGCTATCCACGGCAAAGCCTCGACATCTCTTGCCAGACGGTTATCGCCCTTGAGCGCCGAGAGCAGAACGACAGCCGGATGTTTCGGCTTCGACCTTTTCATATGCGAATAACCCGGATACCCAAGCGTCGCGAGATCGGTCCCAAGATCATTATTTGATACCGCACGAACATCAAACAGGTTTTCGCTCACCGGCATCTCCGTCGGCGACAGAAGAAACGCCCGCACAGCCTTTGCCCGCAGCTCATCCGTCAACGGCCGCTTCCCTTTCTCCAGCAGCGAAAGATAAGTCTGCGAAACCCCAAGCTCCCGCGCCGCCTGAACCTGCGTCCGTTTATTCTGTTTCCTAAATTGTCCGAGTTGCGTCCCGGTCATAAAACCTCTACTGAGATTTTACAGTTATTCCGGAAATATTACAAGGTTGTAATACCTGAATTAAGGCGTTTTTTAGATAACTACTAAAAACGTTAGGGGTTTTTATAATTGACTTTTTTAATAACGTGAAATACGCTTTTATACTCAGCGAATCCAATAAAATTAAATTATCACGAGAAATGGCAGAATCACTCCTAATTCCCGTCTCTAACTTATTGATCGACACTGAAAACCCTCGGTTATCTCAGCCTAATGTTGGGCAACGAGAAGCACTTCGAGAGCTTGCGGAGGATCAGCAGAGCAAACTGTTGAAACTGGCTCAGCATATCGTTGAAAATGGTCCGAATCTAAGCGAGCTGCCGATAGTTATGCCGACGGATGATCGCCGTCGCTACATTGTTCTTGAAGGAAACCGTCGTCTAACCGCCCTTCGTGGATTAGAAAGTCCGGATTCCTTATCCGGTGCTTTATTTCCGACAATATTGAGCGGATTTCGTAGGTTAAGCCCGATTTACGAGCAAAATCCCGTTGAAGAATTAAATTGCTTAGTGGTAAAAGATCGTGAGCAAGCTCGTCCATGGATCGAGCTTCGCCATACTGGCGAAAACGAAGGCGCTGGAATCGTCAGATGGAATGCGGACGAATCTGGACGTTATAGGGCTCGAACAAGAACCTTGGAACCCCATTTGCAGGCGCTTGAGTTTCTCGAGAAACGAGGCCTATTAAAACCTCAGACACGAAAAAGCGTCCCGACCGCTAGTTTCAAGAGATTGTTAAGCACGCCCCTCGTCCGGGAAAAACTGGGCATAGACATAAAAGACAAGAATCTTGTAATTATCGGCGGTGAAAGTAAGGTTTCGAAGGCCCTTCTTTATGTCATCAACCAGCTTGCTTCCGGCACGATCAAAACTGAACACATCTACAAAAAAGACGATCGCGAAGCCTACGCTAATAGTATTCCGGCCAACATTGCAGTTGGCGGCAAATCTGCAAAAACACCGGATTCTCAAACAACTCCAACACCCAAAAGTAAATAAGCACCCACGCCGCCTAAAAAGCGAGATAAGTTAATACCAAGAGATTGTGTATTGAATGTAACGGACCTACGAGTAAAAGAAATCGAGGGTGAGTTGAGGGCACTCAGCTTGGATACTTACACAAATGCGGTGAGCGTATTACTAAGGGTTTTTGTCGAGCTTAGCTGTGACGACTATATTACGCGAAAGGGCCTGTCTACCGTTCTAGAAGCTAGTTTGTCCGCTAAGATTCAGGATGTTGTTAACGACCTCGTTACCCGTAGCAAACTAACCAAAAGCCAAGCGGCACCGGCCAGGCAAATCGCAGCTAAGAATTCATTCCTCGCTCCCTCCGTGACATTAATGAATGGTTATTTACACAACCAAAATATATTTCCTGCTCCGGGAGATCTACGAGCTTATTGGAATAGTTTGCAACCATTCTTAATTGCTATCTGGATGCCATAGTTTGAGATGGCCACGGAATATCAAAAATGTTATATATCTAATATGCCATTCTATACTCCACTTCGATATCCCGGTGGCAAACGTCGGCTGGCTCCCGTTGTAGTTAACTTGCTTAACGCAAATGGCTTGTCAGATATTAAGTACGTAGAGCCCTATGCGGGCGGAGCCGCACTTGGCCTGTCTCTTCTATTCGACGAGTATGCGGAATCCATCCACATTAACGATCTGAGCCGTCCTGTTTTCGCTTTTTGGCACGCCGTACTGAATGAATCGACTGATTTGTGTCGAAAGATCGAACTTTCAGAAATCAATCTCAGTACTTGGTTTCAACAACGCGCAATCTATGAACGACGTGAAATTGCCGATCTTTCTGACTTGGGATTTGCAGCTCTTTTCCTGAACAGAACTAATCGTTCGGGAATTATCGGGGGGGGGGTAATTGGTGGAAAAAACCAAGATGGCAAATGGAAGATTGATGCGAGATTCGGAAAAGCCGAGTTGATCCGACGTATCAAAAAGATCGCCCGCTACAGAGACCGCATAAACCTGTACCGGCTAGACGCTCTAGAGTTCACAAATAGCGTGGTGTCATCGTTAGGAAAAAACTCTTTCACTTTTTATGATCCGCCGTACATTGAAAATGGTCAAGATCTATATCTCAATAATTATACGGTTGACGGACACAGATCATTAGCGGAACGTGTGTCGCAATTGGAGAGTCCATGGATTGTAACTTACGATTACGGAGCTGTTCGCAACAATCTTTATGAAAAGCAACGTCGATTGGTTTATCAGTTAGAGTACACCGCTCAGAGCCGATATCGAGGATTGGAAGCTTTATTCTTTTCAGATGATCTTAATATTCCTACGTTACCGAATTTGATCGCGTCAAAAATGCGGGCCTTACCCTTTAAATCTCGACTACGCTTCTCCTAGAAACGCGCGCCCAAATATAAGCCTCTCGGAGAACAAGCTTCGTCATTATTGCCGCTGGCCGAACCAGTAGCAGAGGCCGTCGGGGGCGACTACGAAGAAGACTTTGAACCGTTTGCCGCCGTCGCGGGTCTCTTCGTCTATTTTGCCGATGTTATCGAGGCCGGTGGCGATGAATTCGTCGCGGAGAGCCGTTACGTCGTCGGTATGAAAGGCACAGCCGTCCTGTTCGGGGTCGCCGCCGTTTTCGGCAAGGGCGATGCGGATGCCGTCGCGTTCGAGGATGACGCGTTTGATCGGCCGGTCCTGGCTCCCCTCATACCCGAGGAGGGGTGGCACCGCATCGGTGACGGGGTGGTGGGAGGACGGCTCGCCGGGCCCCGAGTCCTGCTCAACGATCGTAAAACCCATGTGCCTGACATAATACGGCGCGGCCGTCTCGACATCCGCCACCGGCAAATTCGTCGCATCACCTTGATAACCAAAAGCCGAAAGAAGTTTTGCTTTCATAAGATAAATATCATTTTATAATTGCGGCAGCACAAACGCCCCGATGTGAGGCGTCGAGGTATTCAGGCACGTCTGCAAGGCTAGGAGCAGCGAATCGCGGAGATTCTCGGGCGTGACGATAGCATCGACCAGGCCTCGGGCGGCGGCGTGTTTGGCGTCAAGCTCTTTGTCGTAGGTTTCGCGGATCTTTTCCATTTCGGCGAGCATTTCGGCGGTCGGTTCTTTGCCTTCTTTCTTGAGCTTTTCGATCTGCGTCCCGTAGATGGCCTGCGCGGCGGAGTCGCCTTCCATAACGCCCATCCGGCCGGTGGGGAGCGAGAAGATAAAGTCGGGGTCAAAGCCCTGCCCAGCCATCGCGTAGTAACCGGCACCGGAGGCGTGGTTGACGGTCAGGACGATCTTTGGCACGGTGGCGGTCGCCATCGCTTCGACAAACCGGGCACCGGCGCGGATGATCCCCGAATGCTCGGCTTCGGCACCGACCATAAATCCCGAAACGTCCTGCACGAAAAGCAAAGGTGTCGATTGGCGATCGCAGTTGTCGATAAAGTAGGCTGTTTTCTCGGCCGATTCCGTATAAACAATCCCGCCGAAACGCGGCGGTGTTCCGGGTTTGCCTTTGGACATTCCGCGTGAATTTGCGACGACGCCGACGAGAATGCCGCCGATTCGTGCGGTCGCGCAGATCATTTCTCTGGCAAAATCGGCCTGGAATTCGTCGAGCTTGCCTTCGTCTAGGAAGGTGTTGAGAACGGCCCGCATTTCGTAGGGGGCACGGTGGTCTTCAGGGAGAATATCGTAAAGATCATGCGGAGGCCTGACCGTGAGGGAGGGCTTAACACTCAAGTTGGATGTTACGCCCTTGCTTACACGCGGGCTTCCGCACTCGGTGATCGAGACACGAGTTGGTTCCTTCGCGGGCAGCTCGCTGACGAGTTCGCGGATCTTCTGTAAACAGGACTTGTCGTCGGACGTTCGAAAATGGGCGACGCCGGAAATAGCGTTGTGGGTCATCGCTCCGCCAAGCGTTTCGTTATCGATCGTCTGGCCGGTCGCACCTTTAACTAGATTTGAACCGCCGAGGCCCATGAATGACGTGCCTTCGACCATCAATATCACATCCGACAACGCCGGAAGATACGCTCCGCCGGCAACGCACATTCCCATAACGGCGGCGATCTGCGGCACCTTCAGATAATGCCGCATGATCGAGTTGTAATAAAAGATGCGCGCGGCACCGTACTGCCCGGGAAAAACGCCGCCCTGATATGGCAAATTCACGCCCGCCGAATCTACCAAGTAGATGATAGGCACGCGATTTCGCATCGCGATCTCCTGCGCCCGCAGGATCTTCTTGATCGTCTCGGGATACCATGCACCGGCCTTTATAGTCGCGTCATTAGCGACAACGACGCATTCGCGGCCATTGATCTTGCCGACCACAGTCACAACCGCCGCCGCCGGAGCCGTACCGTCGTACTGGTCATAGGCGACAAGCAGGCCGATCTCCTGGCTGTAAGTATCGGGGTCGAGCAGCAAGTCAATGCGTTCGCGGGCCGTCAACTTGCCTTGCGAATGAATTTTCTCGATCTTCTCCGGACCACCGCCGAGTTTGAGCTTATCTTCAAGGCGCTGATATTCGTCGGTGAGTAAATGAAGCCGGGATTTGCTTTTTGAAAGTTTCACAAGTTAGATGTTTATCTCTGATCGCTACTGCCACTACTTGTGGCTAATTATGAACGTCGGGACCATACCGCCGCCGGACGAGACGTTTGCGAGTTCGCTCGACGAGAGCCGCGTGAATGCCGCGCCGACCTTACCCAGGAACAGCAGCGGATCGAGATCGACGAGCTGCTCGACCATCGCCCAGTTTCCGTCTTCGCCGGTCAGCATCGGGAACATTTCCTTTGCCGTTTTGACACGTTCCTGGACGAGATAATCGCCGTTTTTGATCGCGAGCTGGATGGCATTGGCCCATTCGGATTCGCCCGAATTCCAGCCAATATAGATACCATGGCCGCCATAATCATCGTTTGGCTTTAGAACTAATTTATGGGAATTGTCCCTCGTCCATTCGACGAGATCAATCGTTTCGCCCTTATTCACAGTGCTTTCCGCTCGAAATTTCCGCGTCCACGGGACATGTTTTATGATCGCCGACAATTCCGTGTCGTTAAAAAGATGCGAATACCGCTCGTTGGTCAGCACGGCAAAGATCGCTTTTTTATGCACGAGCTTTCCCCGAAAGCTGTTGACCATGCAGACCGCACCGGCACGATATGCATCAAGCAGGGCGGGTTGCTCGGCCATGATCGGGAGATATTCGTTCACGAGCAGACGTTTGTAAACGATGTCAATCTCGACGCCGTTGCATGAGAGACGCGAATCATTGAATTCCAGTTCGCGGGGCGAGCAGATGATAGATCTGCAACCGTGGGATTCGAAAAAGTCCCTGAAAAGCTCGAATTCCTTGATAGTCGGAAGGTCCTCAAGATCGACGATCGCGATCACCGGTTTATGCGTCGCGGTACCGCCGCAAAACTCAGCGTAACACGCGAGCAAAACGCCAAGGAGTTTCGAAGAGCCTTCGAGGCCACGAACCTCGTACCGCTCGCCAAACCTTTGCATTATCGGCAGCGATTTGAATATCTCGGTCGCGGAATCCGCGAATGCAATCCCGGCTGGGCTCTCGCCATTAAGCTCAACATAGCTGTAAGCATCCTCAGTTAAAAAAGAATCGAGCCGCGAGGTTGGCGAGACGTGCGAATATTTGGGGTCAATCTTTACGAGTTCGCGTTCGATCGCGGTTAAGCCAAGCTCGTCAAGGATCGCATCATCATTAATGGCGGCGTCCTTCACCTTTTGCAGGGCACCGAAAATCGTCTCTCCGGTCGTTGTGATGCGGGACCAGTCACTTTCGGTGACAAAGTGCGGCCGCAGATAGGGTGACAACCGGCGACCGCCGAAGATCAGTTTTGAGTTTTCGAGGCCATCGTCGAGAAGCTTGTGTGAGGCAGCGGCGAGATCGGCATCGTTTAGGAGTTCGTGATAATAGGCAACCGCCTCTTTTAGCATATATGTTGGAAAGGCATTAATTGCCCATCTTTACGAGCTGGTCAAATTCTGCTTTGGTGAGCGACATTACTGATATCCGCGAGTTTCGAACAAGCAAGATCTGGCTAAGCTTTGGTTCGGCCTTTATTTCGGCAAGAGTTACCTCTTTTTTAAACTTCTTTCCCGCTTTTAACTCAACGGCAACCCACGCATCTTCATCAGCTGTAGGATCGCGAAAAGCCTCTTTCGATACTGTCGCAAATCCTACAACAGCTTTACCGCCGCCCGAATGATAAAAAAGAACCTCATCATCTTTCTTCATATCACGAAGAAAGTTACGGGCCATATAATTACGAACACCCGTCCAATCGGTCTTTTTATCTTTTGCAAAATCATCAAAAGAATAGGTTTCAGGCTCTTGTTTTACACACCAGTAATTCATTGCTTTTTATCAATACTTTTTATTAAAAATCTAGAAACAACCAGACAGCCAATCGATATGATCGACGAAACCACAACTCCGAAAATAGATATTGTCGGATCACCAAAAGGGTTAGAGTCGTCTGACATTTTACTTCCAACCGGATCAAGAATCCCGATCAAAGTAATGCTAGCTATCAACAGCCCAACTCCCCCTAGAAACAGGCCAATTATTAGCTGTAGAACCTTCATGGCCAAACCATCTGAAAGCTATGTCTTCTGAGCCGCAGCGGCCTTTTTATTCAGCCATTTAGCCCAGCGTTCGAGGTATGGGCGGAACGGCTTAAAGAGCTTAGCCCGCCAACTACCCTCGGACTGCTTTTCGCTCCACGCTTTGAGGTTCTTTTCTGCAAATTGCCTGATCTGCGGCTCGAGACTTCCGCGTTTTACCGAATGCCGCAACGTTAAATAATAATGCTGTCCGGCGAGCGAGAAGATCAAGCCGGCGATGTTGCCCTTAAACGAGCTTTTTGCCATAAATCGCTTTACATATCCCTCGGTCGGCATCAGCAGAGCAGCCATCGACATCTCGAACCAGGGTGCCTGATTGCCCGCTCGCGGATGATAAAGCCCCGGCAGATCGCCCTTAAGCGGCGTTTCCATGTTTTTCAACCGCGGATCGTTTATGAAATCGACAAGCTTGATCTTTTCAACGCCGCGGTACTGCTCCACAGGCATAAAATCAAGCACCTTGTTGATGGCACCCTCGGTGTCCTTCGGCAGCGTGATGGTGGCCGTGTTTTCGATACGGATTTTTGTGACTTTCGCGGCCTTTTGGCCGGCGGTTTCTATTGCCATAACTTTTGTAAATTGTAATAGGTAATCGTCGAATAGTAAATTCTGCCACAAGTTTGTCGCATCGACGCAACAGCAAGGAATCCAAGTCATCGAGTTCAAGGAATAAAGCCGCGATAAAATGATGTTTTATCCCCGGAACGTTACTGGCACGCACATTGCAGACTAAACTGCAAATATTTGGTGTCTAATGAAACAAACCACACTTGCGAAAAGCATTAGTACGAACGGCATCGGCCTACATACCGGAGTCGAGGTCAATCTTACATTGCGGCCGGCTCCTGAGAATACAGGGTACATCTTTGTCCGAACGGATCTGGACGATTTTGAGATACCCGCATCGGTCGAATACATCTCACACTGTGCGTATGCGACGACATTGATGCGTCGGGGCGTCGTGCTTTCGACCTGCGAGCACTTGCTTTCCGCGCTTCGCGGGGCGGGTGTGGACAACTGTTTTATCGATCTCGACAATATCGAGATCCCGATCATGGACGGCTCCAGCGAAGACTGGATCGAGCTGATCGAAAATGCTGGTGTGGCGGATCAGAGGTCTCAGAGACGTATTTTTCGCGTGTTGGAACGTGTTGTTTTCGAAAAAGACGATCGTAGTATGTCCATTGAACCTTCAAGCAAGTATGAGATCGATTGCGTTATTGATTTTCCGCACCCGTTTATCGAGCGGCAATCGCTGCATTTTGTGTTCAAGAATGGCTCTTTTGGCAAGGAGATCGCTTCGGCCAGGACATTTGGGTTTACGCACGAGATCGATATGCTGCGAAAGGCAAATCTCGCACTCGGTGGCTCTCTCGACAATGCGATCGTACTGACGCCAGACGGTATGCTCAATGAAACGCCACTTCGGTTTGATGACGAATTCGTCCGTCACAAGATACTCGACATCATCGGCGATTTCGCTCTGCTCGGAATGCCGATCGAGGGAAAGATCACTGCTGAAAAAAGCGGCCATTCCATCCACGCTTCGCTTATGTCCAAACTACTCAAAGCCGAACATGCGTGGGAGATCGTTGAATCTACCTAACCCTGTGCGCGAACCTTTGGTTTAAACGTAATTCAGCCACCAATATTGATGTGTGCTCTTAAAGTTTTTATACCACTTGCAAATCGGATAAAGAATAAATACGGAGGCGAGCCAAACAATATACACGACCGGTAAACCAAAACCATATCCTACCGGGAAATCCGGCATCGTGTTAAGCGACCGAACGGTTTCAGTCCAGGAAAATAAATAAACGGTCGTTATAAACGCGAGCATATGTAAAAGGTACAGATGCAATAAGTAATAGAACAACGGGACACGACCAAAGACAACAAAAAACTGAACGATTTTGTTCACAGTGGTTTCCGTTAACGCGAGAAAAATTAACGACGGCCCAAGGGTCATCAGAAGGTATAGCAGAGACGGTGGATATTTTGTTGTGTTGATGAACGACATTAATGAAAATAATTTCGACGAATATCGGCTCCACTCATGCAGGTCTCCGTAATAATTAACTGCTCGCAGCAAGACAAAAAGCAGAATGCTCGAGCCGCCGATAAACAGTAAAACTTTTTTTCTTTTTTCAGGAGAAAACTCTTTCTCGTATAGTTTTCCAAGGCAATGGCCTAACGACATCACTCCGATCCAAGGCAGCAAAGGATAAACGATAAAAATAGAGAAATGATTACTGATTTCAACCAATCCTTCGCGATGAAATAGATCCCATAGAATGGTTTGCACTTTTCCATTTTCAAAATAAATTGTGTCCAACAGGTTATGAAGGGCCACGGTAACAAGC
>JAYVDQ010000443.1:0-9444 GCA_043749325.1 Chloracidobacterium sp.
TGGCATCGTTCACAACACCTTTACGAAAAACACGACGGGTGCGATCGGTGGCGGCTACTTTGCGAAAAAGGCCTTTTTCACGACGAATTACAGCTACTATACAAATGGCTACGGCATTCCGCTCGATTTCAACGACCCGAATCCCGTTAAACGGTCGCTCCGCGTATGGCGCGGCGATCTGAAATTCAATTTTGGTTATAACGATGCCGACTGGTTTGTTTCGGGCATCAAATTCACCGTCGATCTCAGCAACTATCGACACCAGGAACTGGGCGACAATGTCGTCGTCACGACCTTTCGCAATAAGGTAAATTCTGTTCGCGGCATGTTCGAGCAGAAAAAATACGGCAGCCTGACCGGCCGTTTCGGATTTGAGGGTTATAAACGCAAATTCTCAACCGTGGGCGATGAAATACTGGTTGATGGGCTTGTCACCCAGAATTCGTTTTCGGCCTTCGCACTCGAAGAAGTAAAACGCGAACGCGTGACGTTTCAGTTTGGCGGACGCATCGAACATAATAGTTATGATCCGCTAAAAACTAAATACCTCAACCGCAGTTTCACCGGCTTTTCGGGCGGCGTCGGAGCAAAATTCAATCTCTGGACAGGCGGCCTGTTTGTCGCCAACTACTCGCACGGCTTCCGCGCCGCCGCGCTTGAGGAACTCTATAATCGCGGGCCCCACGACGGTTCGCTGCTGTTCGAGGTCGGCAATCAGAACATGAAAGCGGAGGTTAATAACGGCATCGACTTCTCGCTTCGCCATCAGAACAACCGCTTTAAGGCTGAGGCCAATTTCTATTATTACGCCTTTAAGAATTTTGTCTTTCTGGCTCCTCGTGGCACTTTTGACGCGAGAAGCGGTCTCGAATTCGCCGATTATCTCCAGGCCGACAGCCGCTTTACCGGGACCGAGCTGAGCCTCGACGTGACCGCGAACAAATACGTCAACGTGATCGCGGGCTTCGATTATGTCAATGCCCAGCTAAAGAGCGGTCGTCCGCTGCCCCGTATCTCACCGATGCGTGGCCACGTCGGCCTCGATCTGCATTATCAGAACTTCACCGTAAAACCCGAATTCGTCGCCGTCGGCCGTCAGGACCGTATCTTTACAAACGAAACGCCGACCGCCGGTTACGGCACCGCGAACCTGACGGCGCAGTACATCATCCCGACAAAGCACACGGCTAACATCTTTTCGCTCAACGCCTACAACCTGAACAACAAGCTGTATTACAACCACATCTCGTTCATCAAGGACATCTCACCCGAGAGCGGGCGAGGTATTCGGCTAAGCTACACGCTCAGATTCTTCTAACCAAACGACCAACCAAAGAACAAAAAGGGGCCGCCTCGATATCAAGCGGCCCATTCTATTGTCTGAATAATAATTCCTTCGTCCCCTAGCGACGTGTTGAATTTAGCCGTCGGTTTTCAACTCACGGTCAGTTTCGATAGATGTTTTAGTGTCGATTATTTAACATCTGCCCTTCTAAAAATGTAGTAGAATGGACGGCATATATGAGGAAAACCATCGACAGGCAATATCCACGCCTTGGGGTAAAGAAATTTGTCGCGGCTTTTGAAACACATGGACGCAAATCACTGGTATGGAACTCCATCGTCGTCTGATAATTAGCTGGATAGATCCTCAATTTATATGCGAACTGAAATGCTCTCATTTGAAACCGCTAACGGGCCAACAAGCGCGTATGCGGCGATGCCAGACGGCGGCGGCGGCAAAGCAATTATAGTCGTCCATGAATGGTGGGGCCTGAATGCTCATATCACGGACATCGCGAATCGTTACGCGGATGAGGGCTTTATCGCGATCGCCCCCGATCTGTATCGCGGCAAGATCGCGGCCGACAGCAACGAGGCTTCGCGGATGATGCAGGCGCTTTCGATGGAGGACGGCCTGGATACCATTAAAAATGCAATGGACGCGGCCGGTTTGGCGTATGATGTCACACACTTTGGCATTACGGGATATTGCATGGGCGGGACGTTTGCCCTGCGGGGGGCGTGCGAATTAGAAGGCCTGAGCGCGGCGGCTCCGTTTTATGGCGACATACCGGACGATGAGATCTTACAGAAGCTTGCCGTACCGACGATCTTTATTTCCGGCACGCGGGACGGTTGGATCACACCGGAAAAGGTCGCCGGGCTTGAGGACGCAGCCGAAAGATTTGAGCTGCCCGTACATTCGGTAAAATACAACGCTGATCACGCCTTTTTCAACGACACGCGGCCTGAGGTATATGACGCGGCAGGGGCCAGCGATGCGTGGGCATTGGTCGTCGGATTCTTTAACGACAAGCTTTAGTCAAACAACAAAGGCCGGAGCTCGCTATTAAGTTCCGGCCTTTTCTTACGGTTGGGAGTGGGAGACTAAAACTTTCCTGCAAGGATCTTGCGATCGCCCGCAATGTCTGCTAGCGCGGTTTGCTCCTCGGCAATAAGCCCCTTTCGGATCTGTTTTTGCTTATACATTCCGGCATCTGCACGCTGGATCGTCGCTTCGAGGTTACGCAGATCGTCAAAATCCTCAAAGGCATGCGATACGCCGATGGTCAGCGGTTGGCTTACTCCCTCGACCCGAACGTCGGACAGCATTTTGTCCATTCTGCCCATGCGGGAATTTGCGGTCGCGGAATCAAGGCCGATCATAATAACGAAAAACTCGTCGCCGCCCCATCTGAAGATGAGATCCTCTGCACGAATTATCTCTCGTATTGCCCGGACGACCATGCGGATCACAATGTCACCGACGGCGTGGCCATGGACGTCATTGACCGCTTTTAGGCCGTCCACGTCAAAGAATCCGACACAGCCTGAAACCAACTGATTTTCGTCACCGTGGCGTTTAAGATAACCGTGAAACGCATGGCGGTTTAGCGCCGTGGTCAAGGGGTCGATGTGAGCCAATTCCTCAAGTTTTTGATGTGCCTTTTGCAGCCTGTCATTGGCCATCTTGGCATCGGTCAATACCTGTTCGAGAAGCACTATGACCATGCCAAATCCCAGCAGGATCTGTAAAACAAGATCGATGACCGGATTGTACTGAAGATATTCAAACTCGATGGTCAGATACTGACGCAACGAGAAAAAAAGGAAATACTGGAATAAATCGACTGTTAAAAGGATCACCGCGAGCTGCATCACCTTCCATCCAAAAGTGCGGATCTTCGTTCGCCACAGCGCCAAACTCGCCATGGCGAAAAAGCCTGAGAGAATTAGAGAATGGACATTAAATATAAGATTGAAATCGTCCCCAAGAAACGGCAATCCGAATGCGGCGATAATGAAGGGCAAAATGAAAACCTCCTGCCGAAACTTCATTTCCTTATTGCCGGCCAGGCTACGGCAGCCGGCCACCAACAAAAATCCGAATATGTATTCCGAAAGAAAGTAAAAACTGAAAAGCTGGGTAGAATAGTCTTCGTAACTAAATGCAAGCCGCAGGCAGAACAAAGCGCACGAGAGGAAAAGCCATGAATTTGTCCAATGCTTTAGCGCGACAACGTTTATCGAACGCCTTAAGAAAAGCGTTAACAGCGTTATCAGCGAAACTCCCGCTAATTGGATAATTAGACCTATCTTCGAATCCATATTGACGTCTGGAATAACTTTAACTATCTACAGCGTTGCATATGCTGGATGGAGGGAACGGATCGTGGTTGGGAGCCTACTTAATGATTCTAATACATAAACATTGTTTACGTCTATGCTTTTTTTAACAACATATCCAATTCCTTTTTCGTCGGCAATCAGTCTCATGCACCGAAGGTGTGACACTTAAGGGCAGCCGCTGCGTTGGCGATCACGGCGGAGTCCTCAATAGACTTCTGATGGAGAAGCCCCTATAAAAATCCCGCCCGAAATACGTCGCCGGCCCCCCGTCGTATCGACACACCCACCCGGGCACGCGGATCAGATAATCAACCGCGTTGGTCCCAAAACCAACGGGGTCTAAATCTTTATTCTGCCAAAGCTCGAATGGAAAATTATTACCAGCCCAAAAACTTGAAAATTTAGCCTTGCCAAATTGTTGCGAATCAAGTTAGATTGATTATCGGGTATATTTTCACTTGGTTTTTGAGTGAACCACAAATAACCTCCTTTTGTTTTCGGAGACTTAGGATAAATGCCAACATCGATCTGCCCCGAATGTAGGGAAGAAGTTTTCGTTGATGCCGAGTCTGAACAAGGCGACGCCGTCACATGCGATGAGTGCGCCTCGCGGCTGGTTGTGGTTGGGTTGGATCCTTTCGAACTCGATCTATTCGAGGAATCGGAGGCTGACGGGATCTCGGACGACGACGATTTGCCGAGGTACGACTATGATAATCATCGCTATTAACTGACGCATAATTTCTTCCTTCATTCGGTCATTGTGACCGGTCCGTTTCAAATTGACTCTTCAATTCGACCGAATTTCTTAACCCACCCCCCTTGGGCACGCTCCGATCTTCAATGTTTTTCGGGATATTTGTGTCACTAAGGCTTTGGCACGATGTTTGTTTATATCTTTAACCGGAACCCGCCAAGGGGTTGCCGCAATCCGATATCGTCTTTAACAACTGCCCTGTGATGAAAAACGATCCGCTAAATAAATTTCCGACTCGAACCAAAATACTCTTCGGCTCCTTATTTTTGATCGCTTCCGCGGTTGGCTGCCTAGTAATCACTTCGGTCATTGAATTCTCAATTATGAGGCTGGCCGCGGTGGTTTTCCTTGTTACGGCGTCGGTTGTCGCATACAGGATCCACGTCAAGAGCCTTGAGCAAAAGACCAAACAGATAACGGAATTTAGCCGGGTGCATCTTGCAACGGTCGAGGCCCTTGCGACCGCTATCGACGCCCGTGACCAGGTAGGCCTTGGGCACGTTCGGCGAACCCAGATTTACGCGGTTGGCATCGGTAAGATACTTGGGTTACCTGAAAGCGAAATTAACGCATTGCGCACCGGAGCGCTGCTGCATGACATTGGAAAACTGGCAGTTCCAGACCATATCCTGAATAAACCCGACAGCCTGACCCCCGCCGAGCTTGAAAAAACCAAGATCCACCCTGTAGTGGGGGCATCGATCCTGGAGAAAGTCGGATTTGATTATCCGGTGATACCAACCGTCAAATATCATCACGAATGGTGGGATGGCCACGGCTATCCCGAAGGACTTAAGGGCGAAAGTATCCCATTGACCGCCAGGATCCTTGGCGTAGCCGACGCATACGATACCTTGCGCGGAGCCAGGCCCTACCGGCCGCCCATCGCCCGAGAAAAAGCGCGGCAGATAATTATTGACGGCTCCGGAACGCGATTTGATCCCGCGATCGTGCAAACCCTGATCCGTAACCTTGGTTTCCTTGAAGCCGATATTGACGCCCAGGGTCTCGCGTATTCGGGTACTTCCGGCTCCGGGTTATCGGAAACCGGCCGGCCCGATCAGCATTATATTGAACAGATAAAGCTGGCAAATCGTGAGGTCTTTAGCCTTTACGAACTCGCCCGCGAATTCAGCTCGTCGGTCAGCCTCCAGGAAACACTGGATATGTTCGCGAAGAAAATCCGCGAATTTGTACCATTCGACACCTGTGCTCTGTATCTATTGGACGGTCCAAAGAAATATGCAACGGCTACCCATGTCGAGGGAGCTAATTCCGACCAGCTTTTACTGCGGCGGGTCAAGGTCGGACAGGGAGCGACAGGATTTGCGCTGAAATCAGGCGAAACGGTTCAAAATGTTGATCCGGACCTGGATTTTTCTTATACACAGATCGAATTGACGCAGCAATATTCAACGATGGCATCGGTGCCGCTTATCGCGGACGAAGAATTACTTGGCGCCGTAACGATCTATGCTCGGAACCTGAAGAGTTATGGTGAGGAACATATTCGTCTGCTTGAGACGATATCCCGAATCGCCGCTGACGCGATTGGAAAATCGCTTCAGCACGATGAGGCAAAGACGCATGCACTTACGGACCCCATGACAGGCCTGCCGAATGCGCGCAGCCTGCAAATTCAATTCGAAAGAGAGGTCGGCCGAGCAAGCCGCAGTGGTACCAGTTTCCAGCTGCTAATGCTTGATCTGGATGGTTTTAAGGCCGTCAACGATTCGTTTGGCCATAAGGTCGGCGATCAAATGCTTGTCGAGATCGGGCAAGTTATTCTCGGACAGCTTAGAGACTACGATTTTCTCGCTAGATACGGCGGCGATGAATTTGTCGCCCTGGTCCCGGAAACAAGCGCCCAGGACGTCACGGATCTCTGTGATCGCATCGAGAAAGCCGTGAGTTCATTCTCGCTCAACTTTGAAAACGACACGTGCGCCTCGGTCGGCGTAAGCCTCGGAGGCTCGGACTACCCACGAGACGGCGAAACATTCGATCAGATGGTCGTCGCCGCCGATAAGGCAATGTATGAACGCAAGACCAGCCGCAAATTAACTGCCGCTCTTTCGAATAAACGCAGCACTACCCCCACAAACCCGGATAGTCCTGAGGTTCTTAATGACAGCTTTATCGTCGAACTGGACGAATCGCATGTCCTCTCATCATTGGCGATCAACTAAGAAATGCTAGAAGGCTTGCGAGAATCGAAAATGAATGTGGTCCCTGGATAATTGGTAGATCGCATTTGGCCCGGCAGTCTGCGGGATTAGAAATCTGGGCGGATTTAACAAGCGTCCGTAATCAACTCCAAATTCTCCCCCGACCGGCGTCTTTATTCTCAATCCTAACCCTATCGTATCGGTCCATAGCGCGCGTTGATTTTGTAGATCCACATTGCCCGCCGGTACAACCGGGGCTTTAAAAATATCCCCGACTCGGCGAAACACATTTCCGCCGTCGTAGAAAGGTACGGCACGAAGTGATTTCGAAACAGGGATCCGGGCTTCGAGATTCACCTCGGCAAGTGCATTACCCCCAAATGGCACGGTAAACGGAGCAAGAAAAACCTGTTCGCCTTTGCTATTCCGAAACTTTCCTTGCGAAACAATAACAACGCGCGGCCCAGCCTCCTCAAAATCAAAACCACGCAGCGTATTTGCCCCACCCGCAAAAAATCGTTCGCTTATGGGAAGCAACCCATTTAACGAAGGGAACTGCGCGCTTGTAAACCTGTTTCCGCCGGCGAAAACTTGCCCTAAACCCACAATGCCCCGGGCGGCAATAGTTGTATTCCTAAGCAACGGAAGCGTGTAGTAATAATTATAGCTCGCCTGAAATTTGTGAAACCCGATGTTAGCTCCCAACGCAGGAAGCGATACATTGTAATCCGCTGTAAGATAATCGCCCTTTGTAGGATCGCTCGCGTTGTACCGGCATGGAGCGGAAGGCTCCCCCTTTGCTATAAGGTCGAGTAGCGAATATTTGACCGAGCAATTTTGCCGCGTGTCCCGTACAAATGTCGCCCCAAAACCGGAGATCCGCGTTTTTGCATCGGGCCGCAGCAGGTCCTTGATCAAAAGGCTCTCGATATTGAAAAGCCGGACATCTTCAAACCTGTATTTGAAAAAAACGATGCTTCGATCTTTCCGGCTGATAGTACGACTGGTCTCCGCCGAGAGCGACAGACGATTTAAGGTCGGGCTGCCTGTCTTCGCCCCAAATTGGTCGATCGGATTTCCTTTGTCATCGACCCTTTGAATTATCCCGAATGTGCCCTTATCGAACACGGAGCGAAAAAACCTGGTCACGGTCGTATCCCTTTGATACTGAGCGGATATCGTGAGGGGAGCAAAACGTTTTTCGCCGTCACTAAGAAACCTGGGATTAATAAGATCAAACTGCACCAGCTGTTGTCTTTGGCTGGCTTTAATTCGTGCCCCACCTTGCCATAATTTCCCGAAAAGATTCACATGACGAATATCGAAGAAACCGTTAAGGCCGAGATCGGTCGAAAATCCGCCCCCATAGGTGGCCAGACGCGGCTGCTGCTCCTCAAGACTTACGATCATATCCACAAGACGGTCGCCGCCCGGTGCATCCCCCGCCGGCTGCGGCTTAATATCAACCCGGGAAAATGCGTCAGTACCATAAAGATTTTGCTCGCTGGTATATATATCTACCGAACGCAGAAAATCCCCCGTTTTGAGTGTTAAGGCTTTAAGCACGGAATCCGTATGTGTATCCACATTTCCGTTAACCAGAATGCGGTTTACGATGACCCTGCGGCCCTCGTTCTCTACCTTAAATTCGATCTTCACATTACGCTTGTCAGCAGTCGCAGTGGGCGGAGATTCAATTACGGATGAAACGACCCGGGCGTCATAGTAACCCTGCCTTGAATACAATTCCGACAGTTTCTGCGTTGCATTTCTGATCCTTGCCCGCGAGTAATTTCTTCCGGTCAACGACGGAAGCTCGGCGGTGAGATCATCGGTTTTGATTGCTTTGTTTCCGACGACGCTGACGCCTTCTACGACGGTAGGAATGCCTTCATCAACGACGAAGGTGATGATCAGTGAATCACCCGTAGGCGAAACGCCCTGAGTAACGTTGACCTGCGCGTTCTGGTAGCCAAGCTCGGACATTAACGAGCGTATCGTCGATCTGTCGTCTTCCAGAATTGTCGCGCTCGTGTACCCGCGGCCGTAACCAAGCAGCGGCACGATACCCAAAAGACTCGCTTCCTGGGACCCAAGCACGGTGCGAACATCCTCTATAGTCAGTTTATCGGTTCCGCGAACACGGATCTCCGTAAGCCGCAGCCGACGGCCAAGGGCGACGCGATAGTTGACCTCAACCTCGTGTCCCATGAGGTCCTCGCCCCCTAAAAATGAACACAAAAAAGTAGTATCATTGGCGATCGGATTATTATCGCCGTCGTTTAGAGTAGGTTTCACGGAGCAAACCGGTGTCACATCCGCAAAGAAATACCCTTGTTCCTGATAATGGTTCTCAAGGCGCCGTTCGCCTTCGACAATGGCTGAATAGTCCAGTGTTCCATCGCGTTTGATCGGTAAAAGCTGGGTCTGAACGGCGTTGCTGATCTTTGACTTTCCGGAATCAACTTTGACGATAACCGATGGGCCCACCTTGCCCTCAAGCACGATAAGGATCGAGTTTGTATCGCTATCGTATGTAGTGCGGGGGTCATTCAGTTCGGGAGCAATGAATTTGTCATTTCTGAGGATCGCCTTGATCTTGCTAATATCCGCTGTGAGACGGTCCCGGGAGAAATTCTCGCCCGCACGCAGCTTTAGGGTTTTAGGCGGCAGGGGTTTGCTGTAGCCTTCGATATTTATCTTAAAATCCTCAACCTTCGCCTGGATGTTTGGCGTAACGGTAAATGTAACGCCCACGTCGGTTTCGTTGTCTATCGGTTTGCGGGAATACGTAACCTCCGATTGATAGAAGCCGCGGCTGCGAAGATAGTCGAGTATCTCGTCCGCGTTGTTGCGAAGAGTCTGTTCCGTGACCGCCGTCCCAGG
>JAYVDQ010000444.1:0-4841 GCA_043749325.1 Chloracidobacterium sp.
ATAGCGGATTTCACGGATGTTATCGCGGTTGGCGAGGGCGAGGTTTTGGCGTTCCAACTGGTTGACGCAATATTCGAGCACGAATCGAAAGATGAGATCCTGCTCGCGTTGGCACAGATCGGTCGTGGGTTTTACGTTCCGTCGCTTTATGACGTTATCTATAACGATGACGGCACTGTTTTCGACTATCTGCCAAAACAGATCGGCGTCCCAAAACGTGTTGGACGTGCCCTTGCATCTGTAAATCCAAAAGAAGGCACGCTGCGCAGGGCGATGAAGCGCGGGCAAACGGAATTGGCCGAGTTTCTTGTAAATCAGGACACCTTTTGCCCCTCGACCGCCATTTGGTCACCCGAAGCCGAGATGGGCGACAGGCTGCTTGTCGAGATTTCGCGAGGCTGTTCGCAGGGCTGCCGTTTTTGCTGGGCGGGCTATAACTATTATCCCCCGCGTGTCGTGCCCGCTAAAGACATTTTGGCAAAAGCGAGAGAGTGGCGTTCGAAAACTAATAAGATCGGGCTCGTCTCGACCGCCGTCTGCGATCATCCTGAGATCTCGACGATATTGAGAGAATTGCGGGCGATGGACTATCGCATTTCGGTCTCCTCTCTCAGGCTCGATCAGATCTCCGACGAATTGCTCGATGCTCTGGTCGAATCGCGGGATCAGCAGATCGCCGTCGCACCGGAAACCGGCTCCGACCGTCTTCGCCGCGTCATTAACAAAAATCTGACCAATGACGAGATCGTCGATATCTGCGGAGCGGTATTCGACCGCGGAATGTTGACCGTCAAGCTCTATATGATGGTCGGTCTGCCGACCGAAACGCAGGAAGACCTGGATGAAATGTTTGTGCTCGTGACACGAATAAAGGATCGCATGCTCGAGGCCGGCAAAAAATTTGGCCGCGCGGGTAAGATCATCCCGTCGCTCAACGGTCTCGTGCCAAAGCCGAATACGCCGTTCCAATGGGACGCGATCTGCGACGAAAGAGAATTAAAGAAGCGTATCAAATACGTCTGCAAAGGCCTGAGTAGAATACCGAATGTCGAGGTCCGGTTTATGTCGTCCCGCATCGCTCACGAGCAGGCTCTTTATTCGTCGGGCGACCGCACGGTTGCTAGAGCGATTGACGCGGCTGCCCGAAACGGCGGCGATCTTAACCGGGCGCTGCGCGAAACGGGCATCGACCCGGCGTTTCACACGTCGCGGGACCGCCCGTACGATGAATTCCTGCCGTGGTCGATCGTTGATTCTGGTCTATCGTTCGAGTTTCTAAAGACCGAACATGAAAAAGCCCGAGAGTCGCTCTCGAGCCTTCCGTGTCCGGCGGTTGAAAAATGTACGACGTGCGGTGTGTGTCCGACCACCTGGCTCGCCGACGCGACCGACGCTTTGATCCAGATACAGCCGCTCAAGATCCAACAGGCCCTGGCTGCTGCTCTTTGAAAACTTACTGTTTCGTCAAAAATCCGGTCGGCGTCGCCGTATAGTCAAAATTGTAGTTGTATTTGTAGATGCCGAAAGGCAGGATGTTGACCTGCTGCGAATAAGTCACGCGTGCGGTCAGTATGGCTCCGGTCTGTTTCACATCGACAACAGCGTTAGACGGAATACTGTTCGCCTGTATGGATTTGGCAATGCGGGCCTTCACGTTATCGACGGCATTTACCTTCCCGGGAAGCGCGAGTCCTTGAAGAACGGCAGTTCCCATGTCGGTTTTCAGGCTTTCTGCGTCGTATGCCACCGGCACGTAATTAATGCCCGCATTGCCCGCAAGCAGGATCACGGCCAAAACAAGCACAAATTTAACACCGGCGCTTCCCTTTTCGGATTCGCGATTTTTTGCAGCACTGTTCATTTTGATTTACTCCCGAAATACATGACCGCAAAGGTCACGCCCATTTTCTAAGAAGCTTTTTGAGGACCGTCTTTAGGGCAGCGGGAGAGATGTCTTTTTCCGTGCGGATCACCGGTTTGCCGATGCCTTTTAACAGGACCATCTGGAGCGAACCGGAGAGATGTTTCTTATCAAACTTAAAGGCCTCAAATACCTCTTGCGGGTCGATGCCGGCAAGCGGCGGCAAAATGCCAGCCTGATGCACAACATCGTATAACAAGCTTACACTTTTTTCGTCAATCAAGGCAAGAGATTTCGAAAGCTCGGCGGCGAACACTACTCCGTAACCGACCGCCTCGCCATGCTTAAAATATTTGTAATCCGTGACCTTTTCGAGCGCGTGCGCCAATGTGTGGCCAAAATTGAGTATTTTTCGCGATTTGCCGTCAACACGGTTTGAAGATTCACGCTCATCACCGGCAACGATCTGTGCCTTAAATTCGACCTGGGCCGCTATCAGATTTGAAATTTGTATCTGAAATTTCTTGTCCGTACCGAATCGACTGATCTCGGCTGGTGGAAATGTGGCAAGAAAACCCCCGGTTTGATCCAACAGCGATTTTCCGCCGATCGCTCCCTGTTTTATGGCCTCACAAAACCCGGCGGTCAACTCACGGGTCGGCAGTGTCGCGAGCGTCGTTGTATCGATCAATACGCCGCTCGGTTGGTGAAAAGCACCGATAAGGTTTTTGCCAAACGCGGAGTTCACACCGGTCTTGCCGCCGACCGACGAATCGATCATCGACAACAATGTGGTAGGTATCTGTAAAAACTTGAGGCCTCGCAGATATATTGCAGCAGCAAAACCGGCCAAATCACCAACCACACCGCCGCCAAGAGCAACAACGGCGTCTGTACGTGACAGCCCCGCTTGGGAAAAAGCTCTCAATGCCGACTCAGCCGTACGAAGATTCTTATGCTCCTCTCCGTCCTTTATCAAAAAAGAGGTAACGGTAAATCCGGCGGCTTCGAGGCTCTTCGTCGCCTGCTCGCCGTAAAGCTTAAAAACGGTTGGATTTGAAACGATGACGATCTTTGCGGCACCTTTGCCAAGACATTTCCGGGCCCATTTTCCCGCACCGGCGAGCATGCCGTGGCCTATGTTGATCTCGTACTCGGACGGCTGTCCCGAAATGCCTATTTTGACGGATCTTGAACTCATAGACGTTTCAACCTAGGGCTTTTTGGATAACATTTGCCAGGCGTCGGGCCTGTGTCTCGATCGACGATTGATCTTTGCCCTCGATCATTACCCGTGCAAGATTTTCCGTGCCGGAATATCGCAGCAACAGACGGCCTTCGCCGTGGAGTTCGCTCTCGACCTGCTTGGCCGCGGAGGCTATCTCCGGCACCTTGTCGAAAGGCCGTTTTTCGCGGACTTTAACATTTAGCAATATCTGCGGATATTGGACAAATCCGGCCGTGGCCTGCGACAGTGTAATTCCCTTTTCCATAATCGCACGCAGCACGAGCAACCCCGTCATCATGCCATCGCCGACAAGGCTGATCTCGGGGAAAATGATATGGCCCGACTGTTCGCCGCCGATCTCTGAGCCGGTTTTGAGCAGCTCGTCAAGCACATATTTATCTCCAACATTCGTCCGCATAAGGTTGAGGTCTTGGTTTTGAAGGGCGAGTTCGAGGCCGATGTTGCTCATGACGGTCGCGACAACCGTCGAATTTGCGAGCTTTCCATGGAGGCTCAGATATTGGGCCATGATCCAGAGCGTTGCATCACCATCGACGATGTTTCCCTTTTCATCGATAAAAATCGCCCGGTCGGCGTCGCCGTCGAACGCCACCCCAAGAGCGGCTTTTTCCGCAAGCACCTTGGCCGGCAGATCGTCGATGTGCGTCGAGCCGCAATTTTCGTTGATATTCCGTCCGTTCGGCTCGTTATGAATTGCAACCACCTCCGCCCCAAGATCCGCAAACAACACGGGAGCGAGAGCCGAAGACGCTCCGTTAGCGCAATCGATCACGATCTTCATGCCCTTTGCCGAAAAACCATCCGCCACGTCGCGAAGATGTGCCAGATAGGCCCGCTTAAATTCAAACGCCCGCTCGATGTTCAGTTCATATTCGCCGATGGCTGTAAAACCAGCTTCATCCGCAAAAATGTCGGCCTCGATCAGCCGTTCGGTCATTTCATCGATCTTTTTTCCGCTCGGCACAAATATCTTTATCCCATTGTCCTGAAATGGGTTATGCGATGCACTGATAACGATGCCGGCATCAAAATCAAAAGCCTTTGTAAGATACGCGACTCCCGGAGTTGTAATGACCGCGGCCGATTCACAGATCGCATTTTCAGCATGTGCTCCCGCGTGAAATGCGTTCTCGATCGATTCGCCGGATTCACGGGTATCGCGGCCCGTGACAAATCGCGGGTCGCGGCCAAGCTGCTCGCGAAACTGCCTCGCGAGCGACGCCCCGATGACGCTTACGGTTTTTTCATCCAGTGGAAATTCGCCTGCTCTCCCGCGAATTCCGTCTGTTCCAAAGAGTTTGTCCATATTAAAAGGCCGTGCAAAACGCCCGCGAAAAGGTAAGTTATACCTTATGGAATGACGCTAGACAATTCGGGAATATCCATAAGTATTGGTTGTATATACAATAAAGTTTTTGAAAACAGTTGACAACGGTATAACATTTGGGCGAATCTTATACGTGCTGACCGGTAGCTGCTGCGTGTCGAATATTTCCAATACAAGTTCTCCGCTTTAAATCCTATGAAGAAATATTTCTTGTTTGGCCTTATCGTCTTCGCAACCTCTGTCTTTTCAATATTTGGACAATCCAACCAGTTAAAACCGGTCCCGACACCTTCAAGGGTGATTGTCACAAGTACGCTGCCATCCGCACCGTTGCGAACCCCTTCGCCCACGCCGTTGCCGCTTCCCGCAAAAACACCGAACGTCGTCGGACAAAATCCGCCGGC
>JAYVDQ010000445.1:0-2545 GCA_043749325.1 Chloracidobacterium sp.
GCAGCTTCATTGCCAAGCAGGGCGGCAGATATGTTGTCACGGCGACGGTAATGGATGAAAAAGAGCGATTTAATTCTAGCGAGCTCACCGTCTGGGTCCCGGGCGGCAAGACGCCTCCGAAACGCAACGTCGAGCAGGAAGAGGTCCAGGTCATCCCGAGCAAAAAGGATTTTGCCCCCGGCGATGTTGCTGAGCTGCTTGTTATCTCGCCGTTCACTCCGGCTGAGGGTATTCTAACGCTTCGCCGCGACGGCATTGTGAAAACCGAGCGGTTTTCGATGAAGGATTCGTCGATGACGCTCAAGATACCCCTTGAGGAGAAATATCTGCCGAACATTACAGCCCAGGTCGATGTGGTCGGTGCGGAGTCGCGGACAAATGACAAGGGCGAGGTGGACCCAAAACTGGCTAAACGCCCTGCGTTTGCAAGCGGAAATATCAATCTTGCTATATCGACTGCTTCGCGAAAACTCACCGTTACCGCCGATCCGCGCGAGAAGACGCTTGCTCCTGGTGGCGAGACCAAGGTCGATGTGCAGGTCAAGGATAATCGGGGCGAACCAGTGGGTAACAGCGAAGTCGCCATCGTCGTCGTCGATGAGAGTGTGCTGGCCCTGTCGCGATATGTGATCGGCGATCCGATGGACACGTTCTATACGGGTCGCGGTACAGGTACGACGGATTATCATTTGCGGAAAGATATTTTGCTAGGCAATCCTGACGATCTGAAAAAACAGCCACCGCCACCACCGGCCGCTACCGGCGCTTTGGCAGACGGAATCATCTCAACATCAAATATGTCCATTGGCGGGGCCGGTCGTGCGGCTCCCAAGCCCGCGGCAGCGATGAAAATGGAGAGAAAAGCCGGTGAGCGCGACGATAAGAACGCTAACTTTGCAGCCGACCGTGAAGAGGCCCGTCAAAATCCAGATACGCCGATTGCCCTTCGACAGAATTTCAACGCCCTTGCGTTGTTCTCGCCGACCGTCAAGACCGACTCTAATGGCTGGGCGACGATTGATATTAAGCTGCCCGACAATCTGACGCGTTACCGGATAACCGCGGTAACTGTGGATACAGGAAATCGATTTGGCAAGGCCGAATCGACGATCACAGCCAAGCAGCCGCTAATGGTGCGGCCATCAGCCCCACGATTTATGAACTTCGGCGACAAGATCCAATTGCCGGTCGTGGTTCAGAATCAAACCGATAAGGATATGACAGTCGATGTCGCCGTTCGCGCGACCAACGCTGATCTGACCGGCGGCAACGGGAAGCGGGTCGTGATCAAGGCCAACGACCGTGCTGAGGTTAGATTCCCGGTTTCGGCTGTTAAGGCCGGCACTGCGAGGTTCCACATCGCTGTCACGTCGGGCAAATTCAACGACGCGGCCGAGATATCGCTGCCGGTTTGGACTCCGGCGACGACCGAGGCATTCGCTACCTACGGCACGACCGACCAGAACGGGGCGATCGTCCAGCCGGTTCAGACGCCGGGGGATGTATTCCCGCAATTTGGCGGTCTCGAGGTCACCACATCGTCGACGCAACTCCAGGAGCTGACTGATGCATTCTTGTACCTGACAAATTATCCATACGCCTGCTCAGAACAGATCTCTTCGCGAATGATCTCGATCGCCGCGATGCGCGACGTGCTGGGAGCATTTAAAGCCAAGGAAATGCCGAAACCGGAGGAACTGAACAAGTACTTTGCCCGCGACATCGAAATATTACAGTCGCGGCAGCGAAGCGACGGCAGCTTTGGCCTTTGGAAACGGGACAAGGAGCGTTACGAATATCCGTTCCTGACGGTCCATGTCGCCCACGCATTGGCTCTCGCCAAGGCAAAAGGCTACAAGGTGCCGCAGGAGATGATCGACAAGACAAAGCCGTACTTGAAAAACGTCGAAAGCCATTACGATCAATGGTATGTCAATTCACCAGAGGTGCGTTGGACGATATCGGCTTATGCCTTGTACATCCGTGACATGATGGGCGACAAGGACATTGCCAAGACCAAGAAACTGCTGGCTGAAGCAACAATAGAGAAGATGCCGTTTGAGGCTCTCGGCTGGGTGCTTTCGGTACTCGCGAACGACCCAAATTCGACGGTCGAGGTACAGAATATCCTGCATTTCCTCAATAACCGGACGACCGAGACGGCCGCGACGGCAAACTTCGTTACGAATTACGGTGACGGAGCGTGGTTAATCATGTACTCGAACCGGCGGGCCGACGGCGTCCTGCTCGAAGCGATGATAAAGGCCGATCCGAAGAACGATCTTATTCCAAAGCTCGTCCGCGGACTGCTTGATCACCGAACGAAGGGTGCCTGGTCAAATACGCAGGAAAATGTCTTTATCCTGCTCGCATTGGACAAGTACTTCAACGCCTTTGAAAAGGTCACGCCTGATTTCGTGACGCGGATCTGGCTCGGCAACACCTACGCGGGCGAAGACGTGTTCAAGGGACGCTCGGTCGACTCGAATCAACTGAATATTCCGATGTCATACCTGACCGATCAGGGCGGCACATCAAATCTCAT
>JAYVDQ010000446.1:0-2663 GCA_043749325.1 Chloracidobacterium sp.
GACCTTCCCGGCATATTGGGCAAGTCTAAAGCGTTCTTCGGATACGCGAAGGGCCTTCAAAGTGTCGTTGCGTTCAGTGACATCACGAAAAACGACAACCAATCCCCGGATCTCGCCGTTTTCGCGGATCGGCGAGGAACTGTAGATGACGTCAAAAAAAGTGCCGTCCTTTCGGATAAAGACGTCGTCGTGGTCCTTTACGGTCTCGCCGTCCTTAAGCACCTTATAGCTCGCACACTCTTCGGCCGGAAACGGCCTTCCGTCACGATGTTTGTAATGTGTAATATTGTGCATGTTGCGCCCGGCAAGCTCCTCAAATGTCCGGCCAAAGAGGATCTCCGCCGTGGGATTCATCGAGGTCACCAACCCGTTCTCATCGACGGTGTACATCCCCTCGCCCATGTTCATTAGGACGGTGTTGTCAAACTCGACCGAACGCCGGCGCGCAGCTTCATCCTGGTCGCTTTTGACACGCTCGACCGTCGGGCGGATGACCGGCCGGGCGTCACTTGGCAGCTCCGTTTCGGGGCGAGGAATTTTTAGAGGCTTTAAGGGTTCCATTTCGTATCGGGATAAAATGGGGTCGTAAAAGCGATTCTATACCCTGGATGCAAAAAAAAGAATCGGGCAGCCGTGCAAAATGCCGGTCACCGATCTTGGGCAAAAAAAGTGGGAGCTTTTCCGGAAGGAAAAGCACCCGATCACGTCTAAGACGTTAGTATTGATTTAGCCTTACAGCACTGATTATCTACAGTTATTAATAGTAGATCATCGGGGCGGGCAAGTATGTACGTTGGCATACATTAATTGCAATTTTCTGAATAGTGTCATAATTTACGTTGACTGCCGTGACATGCGATAGAGAATGTCCTCAGCTCTCTCTGCGAAAAACCCAGCGCTCTCTGCGTTAAAACCGATGTTAACGCAGAGAGTGCCGAGAGAGACGCAGAGTCTTTTCCTGTGCTCATCCTAGTTCTTACTGGACTGGCTGCCTTTTCTACCTGACCCGCTTTTCTTGCCGCCGCCGTCTTCTTTGTTTACGGTCGCCCAGGCCCGTTTCTCCGCTTCGTCGGTCGAGAGGCCTTTTTTCTTGTAACTGTCCTCAATGTGTTCGGCCTGACGCTTTTGCTTGTCGGTGTATTTGTCTTTATCTCCTCTTGGCATACGTTTTTTCCTCCTATAGCCCAGTATTTATCAGTAAAATCGTTACGGTCTGTATTCCACATTACAAATTTCAGCCTTACCACGGGTTAGCCTTTGAGTGAGGTTTTAGCATGAAAGCGCTTTGCTGGTTTGGTCAGGGCGATGTGCGTATCGATGAAGTTCCCGATCCGGAAATACAGGAGCCGACGGACGCGATCATTAAGACCAGCTCTACTGCTATTTGCGGCTCCGATCTCCATCTTTATAATGGCTACATGCCGACGATGGAAAAAGGTGACATTCTCGGCCATGAGAATATGGGCGAGGTCGTTGATGTTGGGCCAAAAGTCAAAAAACTCAAGGTCGGCGACCGCGTTGTCGTCCCCTTTAACATCGCGTGCGGCGAATGCTTTTTTTGCGGAAAACAGTTGTTCGCCCTCTGTGACCATTCAAATCCAAACGCCGAAATGGCCCGCGAGGCAATGGGGCATTCACCGGGGGGGGCTGTTTGGTTATTCCCATATGATGGGCGGTTTTCCCGGCGGCCAGGCCGAATTTCTCCGCGTGCCGTATGCCGATGTCGGCCCCTTAAAGCTGCGAAGTGATCTTCCCGACAACAAACTGCTATTTCTTTCCGATATATTTCCAACGGGATATATGGCGGCGGAACATTGCGAGCTTGAACTGGGCGACACCGTCGCCGTTTGGGGATGCGGCCCGGTGGCCCAATTTGTTATCCAGAGTCTTTGGATGCTTGGGGCGGGGCGCGTTATCGCGATCGATAATATTCCAGAGCGGTTGGCGATGGCGGCGGCTATCGGCCGAGCGGATCTCATAAATTTTGACGAGGTTGATGTCTACGACGCTCTTATGGAGATGACGAATGGCCGCGGGCCCGACCGCTGCGTGGACGCCGTCGGCTGCGAGGCTCACGCAGGAGGCGCACTTGATGGGATATGGGATTCAATAAAAACGACAGCCTTTCCGGCGACCGACCGGCCGCATGTTCTACGCCAGGCGATCAGAGCTTGCCGCAAGGGCGGAACTATCTCGATACCGGGCGTTTATATCGGGTACGGCGACAAGATACCGCTCGGTGCCGCCATGAATAAGGGACTCACCATCAGGCAGGGCCAAACCCATACCCGTAAATATATGCCGATGCTCCTCGAAAAGATCGAAAACGGCGAGATCGACCCCTCATTCGTGGTAACTCATGAAATACCCCTAAGCGAGGCCCCCGAGGCATATGAGCTTTTTAAGAATAAACAGGACGGATGCATAAAGGTGGTACTAAAACCGTATCCATCCGGATCGGGGAAAAAACATCTCCGTTTGCCCCTCTCCGCACCGCCAATATCAAAATAAGGGTCGGCAGCGCAATCATCGCATCCGCGATGTCCATTAGGGCCGAGTCAATCACGCGTCCCGCGTAGCCGCTGGTGATACCGATCAGGATGCCTAGAATCACCGCGAAGATCGTCCCAACCGGGCTGACCAGCAGCCTGTCGATCACCGAT
>JAYVDQ010000447.1:0-2210 GCA_043749325.1 Chloracidobacterium sp.
TTGTCCTTGAAAACGCGCGTCTCCACAACTGCCCCCTCCGAATTCATTGTCGTTGAAACTATTGAATTGTCTGGGGCCGGCCGAAACTGCGGCGTCGGAGGCGGTCCCGATGAAGGTGCATTAATGAGGCTCTTCAGGCGAAGTTTTTCCCGGATCTCCGCCCTTGTCGGCGTATGATTATCATTTGGAGCTTCCGTATTGGGACTCGCTGAGGGATCCGCACCGGGTACGGCCGAAGAATTTGAACTCTGTCTGGCAGCACCATTATTTGCAGTGGTCGTTGCCTTTGACGAGCAACCAGCAAACAAACCGACGGTAAATATTAACGCAAAGATTTTGTGCATTTTCAACTCGACTCAGTCCCGTATTTTGCCAATATTTTGGATGCTAAATTTGCCTTCGCGGATTCCCACTCCGATTCAATAATGCTGAAATAAACGGAATCGCGGTAGCGTCCCGTTTCGGTGATCATGTGATTTCGCAAAATGCCTTCCCTTGCAGCTCCAATACGCTTGATCGCTTTTTGAGAGACCTTGTTATATGCATCGGTCTTGAATTCGACGCGGATGCATTTCCACACTTCGAAGGCATGCGTCAGCATTAGCAGCTTAGCTTCCGTATTGATCACGGTCCGTTGCCATTGGCGATTGATCCACGTCCAGCCGATCTCGGCCTTTCGATTGAACCGGTCGATATTCCCAAATCTCGTTGATCCGACGATCTTGCCCGATGAAAGATCGATCGTAACAAACGGTACTGCCGCGCCGCGGTCACGCTCGGCCAAAGCATCGCGCACATACACTTCCAGATCGGCGCTCGACTCAACAACATTTGCCGTCCACTTCCAGATAGATGGTTCGAGGCCCACCTCACACAATGACGGCAAGTGATCTACTCGCATCGGCTCAAGCCGCACGTGTTTGCCTTCTAATACAACAGGTTCAACTTTCATTGTCTAGAGAATAACAAAAAGTGGGCCGATCATTCGACCCACCCACTCTCAACTCTCCACGCTCAACTCTCACCCAGCTAAATATCATAGTACATCGAAAATTCAAGCGGATGCGGACGAAGGCGCAGTGGCGTGATCTCGTTGTCGCGTTTGTAGGTGAGCCATCTCTCGATGATGGATGTAGTGAAAACATCACCCTTTAGCAGAAATTCATGATCGGCTTCGAGTGCGTTCAGAGCTTCGTCAAGGCTGCCCGGCAGCGACGGTACGTTCGCCAATTCCTCGGGCGGCAGATCGTAAATATCCTTGTCGAGCGGCTCGCCTGGATCAATGCGGTTCTGAATACCATCGAGACCCGCCATCAGCAATGCCGCAAACGTGAGGTACGGATTGCATGACGGATCGGGTGGACGAAATTCGAGCCGTTTCGCTTTCGGCGAGGATGAGAACATCGGAATTCGCACGGCTGCCGAGCGGTTGCGTGCCGAGTACGCAAGATTTACCGGAGCTTCGAAGCCGGGAACGAGGCGTTTGTAGCTGTTCGTGGTCGGCGCCGCAAATCCCACAAGCGCCGGGGCATGTTTCAACAGGCCGCCAATGTAGAATTTTGCCATTTCCGACAGGCCGGCGTACTCATCACCCGCAAAAAGCGGATTGCCGTCCTTCCACAACGACTGGTGGCAATGCATGCCCGAACCGTTATCGCCGTATATCGGCTTAGGCATAAAGGTTGCCGATTTGCCTGCAGCGTGGGCCGTATTTTTAACGACATTCTTAAAGAGCATCAGATTGTCGGCCGTGTGCAGCAGATTGGAATATTTGAAGTCGATCTCACACTGACCGGCGGTCGCTACCTCGTGATGGTGACATTCGACACTAATGCCGACCTCGCCGAGGATCGAAGAGATCGTGTTTCTCAGGTCGATCAACGAATCAAGCGGAGCAAGCGGCACGTAACCCTCTTTCGGACGAATGTGGTACCCGTTATTCGGAACGTCCCCCTCGCGGCCGGAGTTCCAGTGGCCCTCTTCGGAATTAACAGAAAATCCAGCCGAATTCTGATTGTTGTGATAGCGGACCTCGTCAAAGACAAAAAATTCCGCTTCGGGCCCGACATAGATCGTGTCGGCGATCCCAGTAAATTTTAGATAGCTCTCGGCCCGCATCGCCACCGAACGCGGATCAAAACCATACCCCTCTTTGGTGATCGGATCGACGGCGTTTGCTATCAGGCAAAGCGTTGTGTCCTCCGTAAAAG
>JAYVDQ010000448.1:0-2157 GCA_043749325.1 Chloracidobacterium sp.
ACCGCTATCCACAAGAGTCTTTTCCTGCCGGTTTCACGACTCCTTTCCGCCGCCATAGCGCTAACAGCCGTCGTCATGCCGGTGCCGGATGAACTCGTCGGAGCAGACGACGACTCGATCGCAAACCCAAGGTCCGACGTGGACTGAAAACGCCTGTCCGGTTTCTTTTCGAGACAACGACGGACGATCCGTTCGAGCGATGGGCTGATATTCGGATTGGATTCGGTGATCTCCGCAGGCTCTTCTTTGAGAATGGCAGACATAGTTTCAGCCATCGTCTCGTGCTGAAATGCCCGCTTGCCCGTGATCATTTCGTACAGGATCAACCCGAATGAAAATATATCCGAGCGATTGTCGGTCGCGATTCCACGCACCTGCTCGGGTGACATGTAGCCGACCGTTCCCATGACGACACCCGGGTTTGTAAGTGCCCGCCGTGTGGCGTCTTCAGACCCTTGTTGGTTTTCACTAGGCTGGTTAAGTTTGGCCAGTCCGAAGTCGAGGATCTTTACGCGGTCGTCTTTTGTTATAAACAGGTTTTCCGGCTTTAGATCGCGGTGGACGATCCCTTTCTCATGGGCCGCGGATAACCCGCTGACGATCTGCTGGGCGTATTCCGTCACCTTTCGCAGTGGGATTGCGCCTTCGTCGAGTCGTTGGCGCAGTTCCTCGCCTTCGAGCAGTTCCGAAACGACGTACAAAATACCGTCCTGCGTATCAACGTCATGAATCGCGAGAATATTCGGATGATTCAGAGCACCCGCCGCCTGAGCTTCCTGCTCAAATCGCGCGACGCGTTCCTTGTCCGCCGAAAAATCCGCCGGCAGGACTTTGATCGCGACATCGCGGCCGATCTTCGGGTCGCTCGCCCGGTAAACTTCACCCATTCCGCCAACGCCGATGAGCGAGCGAATCTCGTATCTTCCTAGTTTTGCACCTTCGGTTAATGTCATTTTTTTAAGTCCGCAGTCCAGTTCAAGACAACGGTCATTGGCATGGAGTTTCGTGTTTCTATGGGAACATTGATGAGGAAGCGCTGGCCGTCGGGTGAGACGGCGTAACGATTTCCAAATGTATAATTCTCAACGCGGGTGTCGAAAAGCGGCTTTGGGACACCAGCCTCGAACGTCGCGCCCGCCTTCACTTCTACCGACATTAGCCTTTTCTCAGCGTCTATGTAGAACAACTCTCTCCCGTCGCGCCGCCAGATGGGCTGTGCTCCCCCGCCCGTGGAAATTTGCCATTTGCCACCCGGACCGGGAAAGCTCTGGACATAGACCTCGCGCTTTCCTGACTCCTCAGATGTGAAAGCTACCCAACGCCCGTCCGGAGAGAAATGGCCCTGAGATTCCGGAAAGTCCGTGATGAGAAATGGAAACGGCTGCTTATCTCCAAAGAGGGGCAAGACCCACAAGTCCGTTTTAGTTTTAGGGTCAGAGTTGTCAAATAGAATATACCGTCCGTCCGAAGACCAGTCTGTTATCGATTTGTTTACGTCAGATTTGAACACCAACTCTTCGCCCCCTGCGCCGCTCGAAAGTTTTTGATAGATGTCCCTCTTGCCCTCGCGCTCTGACGTGAACATAATGTGGGATCCGTCGGGCGACCAGATGGGGTCATCCTCGATCGCGGCGTTGAAGGTAAAGCGCGTCGGAATGTTGCGCTCGATGTCTATCAACCAGATGTCTTGATTGACGGTGCTGCTATGGTCGGTCAGTTGAATAGCGGCTTTCTTCCCGTCATGCGAGAGCGTCACGTCATTCACATCCGTCGCGGAGTTGACGGACCCGATTTCTTTGCCGCTGCGATCAAACCAGGCATAGTGCTTGTTATCGCTACCTCCTTCCATATAAACCAGAGCACCATTCTCCGAAACAGAGAAATAACTGTGATACCTATTCACGCCAGCCTGTCCCTGTGATCCGACGCGCTCGGCAATCGGGACGGATTCGCCCGCGAGCTGCAAGCGGGTCGCGTCGAATTGCTGCTCCATCAAGGTCTTGTCGCGAATGAAGAGGAGGTAGCCCGGCGGGGCATATTGCGCGCTGGATTCGCTGGCGAACAGCAGTTTCCGCTCATTCGAATCGAGGGAGCCAACGTAAATGCCTTTGTTCTCCTGCTCCGTGCTCCGGGCGAAGAAGAGGAAGTGTCGGCCAT
>JAYVDQ010000449.1:0-3889 GCA_043749325.1 Chloracidobacterium sp.
AAATGGCTGAACTATGGTCGGATCATTTTGGACGAGGAAGTTGCTCAAGTCGATTTTGAAACAGGCGAATATGAGTGCGGATTGATCTGTATTTCAGGAAAGGGAACCGTAAGAGTCGGCGAAGAGACGCATGAATTAGGACGCTACGATGCAATTTATATACCCATAGATTCGGCAGTTGGAGTTTCCACTGATAGCTCCGTAGATTTCTCGGAATGCTCGGTTAAGGTCGAAAATAGATACCCTTTGCAGATTGTTCGCTATGCAGATGTCGAGAAAGACCCTGCGTTGAAATTCACAACGGGCGGTGATGCAAACCGCAGAACGGTGAATATTCTTCTCGGAAAAAACATCGAAGCTGGCCGAATTCTGGCCGGTGTGACAGAATCTGCACCGGGCAATTGGACGAGTTTCCCGCCGCACGAACACGCGAAGATCCTCGAGGAGCTCTACGTATATTACGATATGCCGGCACCGGCTTTCGGGCTTCAACTCGTATACACAAATCCCGAGACACCCGAATTCGTCAGTGTTGTCCGCGACGGCGATGCAGTTGCAATTCCGTCAGGGTTTCACCCGAATGTTGCAGTTCCCGAACATCAAATAAATTTTATTTGGTTGATGGCTGCACACGAAGAGGTAACTGATCGGCAATACGGCGTGGTAAATGTCCAGCCTGGATTCGATAAGAAAGGTACGGGCCTAGAAGCAAGTCAGAATTAGTTATACCTGGAGGAAAGAGTTGAAGAAATTAGCCAGCAGACCGGGTTCTATCGTCGTGGTTATGTTGATAATCTTGTCGATTTACTTTTCGCAGACGACAAGAGCTCAGAAAACCGATCCCGACGCATATCTCAAACAGCAATACACAGCGGTTGCCGTGTTAGAAGGAATTGAGTTTGCCAATGTCAAAGACTATAAAGGCAGTTCGGTTTCCTTAGCGATGGATATCTATAAGCCGAAAGACGACTCCGCAACAAATCGTCCATTAGTCATTTTTCTTCACGGCGGAGGGTTTCGGACCGACTCTAAACGTACCCAGGGTTATGTTGTCAAGTACGCAACGGCTCTGGCGAAACACGGATTTGTCTGTGCCTCGGTCGACTATCGCCTGCGAGGCGGCGACGATCTGAAACCAAAAGAAAAGGAACTTCCAGCACTTCAGGACGCAACCCGTGATGCGCAGATGGCCCTTGACTGGATCAGATCGCACTCAAAGGAGTACGGCATCGATCCAAAAGCTATCTTCGTAGCGGGCGGTTCTGCGGGCGGGCGAATTGCATTTACTCTCGCCTACCATGACGGAAATGAAGTGGATCGTACCGTTGACACGCCCGAAACAAAAGACCCGACTGTGTGGAATAAAGACGGACTCGTCGCAGCGGGCATTCTGTGGGGAGCCCCCGAGCCTTGGATGCGGTGGTACAAGTTACCATCCGCAAACCTCCCAACTGTTTTCGTCCACGGTACCGCCGATACCACCATCCCATTTGAACACAGCAAGAACCTGTTCGATTCACTCATTGCCGCAGGGATCACAGCTCAACTGCATCCGATCCAGGATGCACCGCACACGCCCGGAGGCGAAAAGAATGAAGCTGACATCGAAGATTGGCTCGTGAAATTCTTTGTACAGGAATGGAAAAAGAAATTGAAGGCCCCGACGACGGCCAAACCCGATGTGACGCCGAAGACATCAGATAGAAAAAATGCCAATATTTATTTAAAAGGTTGGATCGACCTCAACAAAAACGGACGTAAGGATGTTTACGAAGATCCCACTAAGCCGACTGAGAAACGAATAGCTGATTTGCTTGCTCAAATGACCGTTGAAGAAAAGACAAATCAGCTTGCCACACTTTACGGTTTTGGCAGAGTTCTTAAAGATGAACAGCCGACACCCGAGTGGAAGAACAAGATCTGGAAAGACGGAATCGGCAATATTGACGAGGAGTTGAACGAGACCGCATGGCGGCCGCAAACCAATACCCAATACGCATTTCCCTATTCGAAACACGCTGAAGCGATTAACACTATCCAACGCTGGTTTGTTGAAGAAACAAGGCTCGGAATACCTGTCGATTTCACTAACGAAGGCCTGCGCGGACTGACCCACAAGAAAGCTACGTCGTTTCCGAGCCAATTAAATACTGGTTCGACTTGGGACCGCTCTCTTATCAACCATATCGGCCACATCGTCGGACGCGAGGCCAAGGCTCTCGGCTATACAAATATTTATTCACCGATCCTCGATGTGGCCCGAGATCCCCGCTGGGGCCGCACCGTTGAGGCATACGGCGAAGATCCTTTTCATATCGCAGCTCTTGGTACGGAGATGGTGAAAGGACTTCAGGATGAAAAGGTTGTCTCGACCGTTAAACATTTTGCAGTTTACAGCGTACCGAAAGGCGGCCGTGACGGGAACGCACGGACTGATCCTGCGGTCGGGTTCCGCGAAATGCAGCAGCTTTACCTGATGCCGTTCAAGGCTGCGATCCGTGACGCAGGTGCGTTGGGCGTAATGAGTTCCTATAACGACTACGATGGCGTTCCTGTCACGGCGAGTCACTATTTTTTGACGGATATCCTACGCGATCAGTGGAAATTTAAGGGCTATGTCGTCTCGGATAGTGCATCGGTCGAGTTTATGGCGACCAAACACCACACCGCCAAAGATCAGAAAGAATCCGTAAAACAGGTTTTCGAGGCCGGCCTAAATATCCGCACCGCCTTCACGCCACCCGACGATTACATCTTACCGCTGCGCTCATTACTTAAAGAAAAGAAGATCTCCGAGAAAACCCTGAATGATCGCGTCGGCGATGTATTGCGCGTGAAATTTTGGCTAGGGCTGTTTGATACCCCATATGTTGACGCACAGAAGGCTGACAATATCGTGCGTAACGAAGACGCTGTCAAAACGTCGCTTCAGGCCTCGCGCGAATCTATTGTTCTGTTGAAAAATGCCAACAACACTCTGCCGCTCGACAAGCGTAAGCTAAAAACGGTCCTTGTCACCGGACCAAATGCGACCGAGATAAATCACGCGATCAGCCGATATGGCCCGTCCGGAATTGACGTAATATCAGTTCTCGACGGCATTAAGAAGCAGGTAGGAAGCAACGTCGATGTTAGGTTCTCAAAGGGCAGCTCTATGGTAGATACGCGGTTTCCGGAAAGCGAGATCCTGCCTGAGGTTCCAAACAAAGACGAGCAAAGAACGATTGACGACGCGGTTGCAATGGCCAAAAACTCTGATGTAGTGGTCGTTGTCCTGGGCGAAGATAACGAAATCACCGGTGAGAGCCATTCGCGAACCGGCCTCGATCTGCCCGGGCACCAACTTGATCTACTGAAAGCCATCCATGCTACCGGAAAACCAACGGTCGCTGTATTGATCAACGGCAGGCCGTTAACGATCAATTGGGCAGATAGAAATGTGCCCGCAATTGTCGAGGCCTGGTTTCCGGGCGAATTCGGCGGACAGGCCGTTGCCGAGGTCCTATTCGGTGCATACAATCCGAGCGGCAAACTGCCAATTTCATTTCCAAAATCAATCGGCCAGCTTCCTTACAACTTCCCATTCAAATCGGGCTCGCAGGCTGACGAAGCCGTCGACAAAAAATCAGGTTTGGCGAAGGCCCAGGTACAGGGTTTCTTATATCCTTTTGGCCACGGCTTAAGTTACACCAGTTTTGATTACAGTGACTTGAAGATCTCGCCCGAAAAACAAAAGACGGCCGGTAAATTGACTGTTAGTGTCAGCGTAAAGAATGGCGGTAACGTCGAGGGCGATGAGGTCGTCCAATTGTACCTCGCCGATCTGATTAGCAGTGTGACGACCTATGAAAAAGACCTTCGCGGCTTTGAACGGATTAGCCTCAAACCC
>JAYVDQ010000450.1:0-8952 GCA_043749325.1 Chloracidobacterium sp.
ATTAAACTGGCCCTTACTTACGTGCGGGCTACTGACAAGAGGTGATTTTTGGCCAGTGAAAGATTATTCTATTGGTCGAGGATCACCTTTTTTTTCGCTGGAGGGAATTGTATTGAGAGTTTTTACGCTCGTTTTTGTCGTCCTGTTGCTCTGTATTTCGAGCCTGACCGCTCAATCGGGCTGGGTTTTGCGTCCTGGAAATCTCAAAGGTGATCTAGTAGCAGTCTACTTTACTTCGTCGGATAAAGGCTGGGTCGCGGGGGATGACGGTTATCTCGCGTCGACCACCGACGGCGGCCAAACATGGTCGCAATATCCTCTGAATACGACCGAAAACATAAACGAGATCTATTTTCGCAATGACGACAATGGCTATCTCGTGGCCGGCCGCAAGATGTTTATCACTCGCGACGGCGGCAAGACCTGGCAGGATATACGGATCTATCGTGCCGGTGAATTTAGCGCCGGACGGCCCGAATTCCTGAGCATCAGGTTTTCAGACAAAAAACGCGGTTATGTGATCGGTTCGGTGCTTCGCAAGAGCGGCGATGACGAGGTGGTTGTCGATTCGCTGGTGATGCGGACCGAGGACGGCGGCGATACCTGGCGGCGGATCAACGTGCCGTCAAAGACGGAGCTTTTTCATCTGGATTTTGATGGCAATTCGCGTGGCTGGATCGTCGGCGACGGCGGCCTGATCCTTGCTTCAACGGACGAGGGAAACACTTGGAGCAAACAGGAATCCGGAACCCGGGTGCCACTCTATAATGTCGATTTTCGCAACAGCAGCGAAGGCTGGGTGGTCGGCAAACAGGGAACGATACTTCGCACCCAAAATGGGGGCGGGACATGGGAAAGGGTCAGTACGAATTTTAGCGAGAGCCTGATGCGCGTCGATTTTGCGGATGACAAAAACGGTTGGGCGGTCGGCTACGCCGGCCTGATCCTTCGCTCTAACGACCGGGGAGCGACCTGGGTCCGACAGGAAAGCAACACGCGCGAACGTCTCTACGGCCTCTACATGGACAAGAAATACGGCTGGGCCGTCGGTGCGAAGGGCACGATGCTGGTATTTAAGAAGTAGGCACTATTTGTTGGATAATCGCCTCAGCCTGGCCGCATTTTGGGCGAGCTGAGCGGATCGCGGCAGAGTCTCAACCGCCTTTGCGACCTGAGGGTCGTCCTCGATCAGCACCTGATCAGCCGAGATCGCCCCATACGAAGCCATTACGATGTTATAGCGGAGCCGGAGCTTGATAAAAGCTGCTTCACTTCGCACGATCCGCCCATTGATCTTCCAAGATGGATCTGCCTTTAAATAGGCCTCAAATGACCGTGAGAGAGTCTCGTTAAAGGGAAGATCGCTCGGCGTTACACGCTTTCCTGATGAACCGGCCATGGAACGATAAGATTCCTGGCCAGCTATACGACCGCTGACTACCTCGCGGGCAAAAAAGAAGAGGGGGTCAAGAAGCGCTGCTTGAGCGGCGGTCAATTCTTCGGATTTGATATTTTCGTCTGGCAATATGCCGTCGCCGCCAAAAACCTTGCGGTCGGTGATCGTGCGGGCCTCGAAATAGGCTCCCGCTGCGGCGGCGGTTTCGCCGGTGTGATTGTAATAATCGTAGAGGTTAATCTTTGAGTAGTCACGCTGGATGGAGCGGCCCGACGGCGTCAAATAGCGGGCGGATGTCAGCGTCAGGCCGGTGCCCGAGGGCAGGTCGATGACGCTCTGGACGAGGCCCTTGCCGAATGTCTTTTCGCCGATGATCATCGCCCGGTCATCGTCCTGAAACGCACCAGCGACTATCTCGGAGGCCGAGGCCGTGTCTTGATCGACCAGGACGACGAGCGGCATCGTTTCAGCCGCGTTATTTGCCGATCGCCAGACGCGATTGTCGATCCGCGTGCGTCCGCGCTGGGTCAATATCAGTGTCCCGGCGGGCAGGAATTTCTCGGCGACCTTAACGGCCTGATCTACGATGCCGCCGCCATTGCCGCGCAGGTCGAGCACCAGCGAACGCATGCCGGCATGCTTTAATCCTTGCATCGCAACGTCAAATTCCTCATTGGTCGTGTAGTTAAACCCTTCCGAGAGTTCGATATAGCCGATTCCGGGACGCAGCATATATGCGTCGGGTATCGACGGCTGTGCCACGCGGCCGCGGCGCATTTCGACAGTTTCGAGACGATTGCTTTCGGCACGTTCGACGGTCATTCTGAGCAAACTGCCATTCGTGCCGCGTATCTTGTCGCGGACGACGTCCGAGGCCTTGCCCGTCATCTTTTCGCCATTGATCGCGACGATCTTATCGCCAAAACGAAGCGGGGCCCTGAAAGCCGGCGAGCCGGGAAAGGTCGAGAGCACGAAAGTGTCGATCACGCCGCCCTTGTAAAAATTGGCGATCGTCGCACCAATCCCGCTGTAGCCGCTGCGTTCCTCGTCGAGCAGGTCCTTCCATTCGGCCTGATCGAAAAAATTAGAATGCGGGTCAAGCGTGTGAAGGGCGCCAATCAACGCCGTTTTTGTCATTTCGCTGGCGGCGATCCTGGGAGCGTCGATATGATATTGTCTGATTATGTTTTCGGCTTCGCTAATATCGACGGCGATCCGCGAGATCTTGGAAAAGTTTTTGGTCGTTTCGCCGCTCGCATTTGGCGAGCCGCCCGAAGCTGAAAATGTGCTGCCGCGCTTTAGGCTAAAAGGCTCGGCTGGTGGGTTTAAAGGAGTTTTGAGCTGAGCAGCCAACTGGCCGCACGCGATCGACATCAGAAGCAAAAAATAAGCGATGCGGCGGATTTGGCTCATAGAAAAAACGGATATCCCGTGACATTGGTCGCTGAAACACCGGCCGACCTTTGCCTCAAAAAGGTAAAAAAAGATCGGCGGTCATGGCGGCACCCGATGACCACCGATCACAGTTTTGTATGGGTAAGTTATACAACGAAACGTGGAAAATTTCCAAATAAATCAAAAGCCCACCGATTATCCGGCGGGCTATTAATAATTGTATTGAACCGGAAGTCCCGGTTTTACTGCCTAAACGATGTTCGACGATTTATGGCTCACGTTTGAATCTTTTCGTCCGAACTTGGTTTCCAACTGGTGAAGAGCCGAGGCCGTCTCGTCGCTCACGTTATCAGATGCTTCGTCCACCATGGCCTTTGCGTCTGAGGCCTTCGATCCGGCCAGGTCAAGTACGTCACTCGCCTTTTCTCTTACCGTGTTATACAAGCCTGTAGATTGCTCCTTAACACGGCGGGCGAGATCGGCGGTCTGATCATATCCCCGTTGGGCTAAATCAGTCACATCGCCGCGCAGATCGGCACCGGATTTTGGCGCGAGCAGAAGCGCGGCGGCGGCCCCGATGCCGGCCCCGATCATAAGATATAAAAGCCCGGAGTGGCCTGTGTCCGTTGCCCTGTTGTCGTATTGGTTTTTGCTATTTATTGCTGTCATTGTGTGTTTCTCCTTAATGTGTAATTAGCGAGAGTCCGATTTTTATAATAGGCCCTTTGCGGAGCGGTGAATGTTCGCTACCGTACCGATAAATAAAATTGTCGATTTGAGAGACAAAAAAGCTTTTTGTTACTCGAAACAGCCGGGTTTTTCATGGTTTTTGCTTTTTCCGATTCAAAATGTTCTCATAAATTTGTTCCTAAAAGCCTCTAATTATGTCGGAAACATTCAAATTAACGCCGCTTGAGATCGAAGAATACAGCCTCGCGAATGGACTTCGCATCGTGCTCAATAGCGATAACGCGATCCCGGTCGTGTCGGTCGCGGTTTATTACAATGTCGGCTCGCGTAACGAGCGCGAGGGCCGGACGGGGTTTGCACATCTGTTTGAGCACATGATGTTTCAAGGCTCCGAAAACGTGCCAAAGGCCGGGCATTTTCAGTACATTATGAAGGCGGGCGGCACGATGAACGGCACTACGTCGAGCGAACGGACAAATTATTTCGAAACGCTGCCCGCGAACCAACTGCCACTCGCATTGTGGCTCGAATCCGACAGGATGCGTTCGCTAGCCGTCACGCAGGATAATCTCGACAATCAGCGCGAGGCCGTCAAGGAAGAAAAGCGTTTGCGGTACGACAACCAGCCGTACGGACTGATATTCGACCTGATCAACGAGATGATCTATAAGAATTTTGCCAATGCACACTCGACGATCGGGTCGATGGAGCATCTGGATGACGCGACGGTGGAGGACGTTCAGGAATTTTTCCGGATCTTTTACGCTCCGAATAACGCCGTGCTGGTACTGTCGGGTGCATTTGAAACGGCGACGGCGAAAGATCTGATCGAAACGTATTTTGGCGACATCGGCTCACAGCCTTTGCCGCCCGATCTTGACGTGACCGAACCCGTCGAGGTCGCTGAAATTTACCGCCAATGGGAAGATAAACTTGCCCCATTTCCGGCGTTTCTGCTCGGCTGGAAGATACCGCAGCGGCGGACGCCGGAATTTAACGCTCTATATCTTGCCGGCAAGGTGCTTTATGACGGCGAAAGTTCGCGTCTTTATCAAAAACTCGTCAAAGGCGAGGAATCGGTGATCCAGCTATTTGGGTTTACCGACGAACGGCGTGGGCCGTCGAGCATTTTCGTCGGAGCGATACCGAAACCGGAAAAAGACCTGAGCAAAATTCGCGAAACGATAATGACCGAAATTCACGATCTCGCTGCTCACGGTCCGAGTGCCGAAGAGATGGAAAAGATCGAGAATCAACTTGTTAACGACTCCGTCCGGATGCGGCAATCGTCAATGTCGCGGGCACAGTCGATAGCAGAATTCGCCCTGTACGACGGTGATCCGACGATCGTTAACCGGGACCTCGACGCCCTGCTCGCCGTAACGGCGGAGCAAATTCGCCATGCGGTCGGGACTTATTTAAACACGGACAATCGGGCATTGCTCGATGTCGTTCCAGCAGGTAAAGGCGTAGGAATTTAACGCAAAGTCGCCGAGGAGCAAAGACGCAGAGCTTTTTATTTTGCATTTTGTCCTCCCTTTGCGGCTTAGCGTCTTTGCGTTGAAATTTTTTTATGACACCAGAATTACGAAAATTCGCACCTGAGCCGCTCGCTCCGGTTTCGTTTGATATTCCGCAGCCCCACCAGGCCGTGCTTGATAATGGCCTTCGTGTCATCGTTTTTGAAGCTGAACGCCTGCCACTTGTGAGCTTCAGGATGGCCTTTAATTTGGGGGACATTAACGATCCAGCCAATGCGACGGGCATGACATCGGCGATGACGTCCATGTTGACCGAGGGGACCGAAAATTATTCGAGCCGGCAGCTTGCCGAGAAGATCGAACGCCTCGGAGCGGGCATTTCGGCCAGCTCGTCCGACGATTTTACGACCCTTTCGGCATCGTCGTTGTCGCTCTATAGATCGGAGATCCTGGGACTGATGGCCGAAGTCGTCCTGCGACCGACATTTCCTGAGGAAGAACTCGATCTTTACCGTCGCAATACCGTCGAGCACCTTAAATTTCAGCGTTCGCAGCCTGGGTTTCTCGCCGGAGAGCAGTCCGCGCGGCTTATTTACGGCAAACATCCGTATTCCACAGTTTCGCCAAACGCGGGCGATATCGAACAGCTCGACCGCGACAAGCTGATCGCCCACCATGCCGCCGCCCTCGTTCCGAACAACGCAATGTTTATTGTGGTAGGTGATGTAAAGCGGGACGAATTGATGGCAGAGCTAAATGAGCATTTTGGCGAGTGGCAAGAGGGAAGTATTGCGGCCAATGATTTTGCGGATCCCCCGGCACGCGATTCGCGGAGCCTGACGATAGTCGACCGGCAGGGCTCGGCCCAGTCGAACATCGTCCTGACCAATCTTGGCGTAAAACGCACCGACCCGGACTATTTTCCGCTAATCGTTATGAATCAAGTGTTGGGAGCCGGGGCTTCGTCCCGTGTATTTATGAATTTGCGGGAGGAAAAAGGTTACACCTACGGTGCATATACGCGATTGGGCATGAAAAAGCTTGCCGGTGATTTCGAGGCTACCGCCGAAGTGCGAACTGCCGTAACGGGCGATTCGCTCAAAGAGTTTTTCTATGAACTTAACCGCATCCGCGACGAAAAGGTCGGGGATCAGGAAATGGCCGACGCGAAAAATTTCCTGACCGGCGTTTTCCCCATCCGTGCTGAGACGCAGGAGGGGTTGACCAACCTCATCGTAAATCAGCACCTGTACGGGCTACCCAAGAATTATCTACAAACCTATCGTGAAAATGTCGATGCGGTGACTGTAGATGATATTCAGCGGGTCGCGGTAAAATACGTCCGGCCGGACGAGATGGCTATCGTGATCGTCGGCGACGCCGGCGAGGTGCTGCCGCAGGCGAAGAAATACGCGGAAACGGTAGAAATATTTGACACCGAAGGGAATAAGAAATAAGAATTGCCCGCGAAACACGCGAAAGACACGAAAAAAAGATTTTTCTTTTTAGCGTATTTCGTGTGTTTCGCGGGGCAAATTCCTTACGTTGGTTGAGTGAACTGGATGATCGCGAATGCGGCTCCGGCCGGATCGGAGACCATCGACATTCTGCCAACGCCCGGAGCGTCAAAGGGCGGGACGCGGACGCTGCCGCCGTTAGCCGTGATCTTTGCGACCGTTTCGTCGGCATTCTCCACAGCAATATAAGTGCTCCAATGCGACGGCACATTGTCGGGCCAGTTTTCATCTATCGCCATCATTCCGCCGCAGGCGACGCCGTCCATGGTAATCTCTTTATAGTCCATCGGCGTGACCTTGGTCTGTTGCAGGGTCCATCCGAACAGCTTTGAATAAAATTCCATCGCGACAGGCAGGTCTTTAGTTGCCAGTTCACGCCAGCATATTTGGCCCGGTGCGGGTATGTTAAATTCAGCCATTTTCTTTTCTCCTTAAGTCTTCATTTTAACGGTCGCGATCATCGCGCCCGTCGGATCCTGGATGATCGCCATGCGGCCCACGTTCGGGATGTCGATAACCTTGTGGACATTGCCGCCGAGTTCCTTAGCCAACTCGGCATTGGCATCCACGTCATTGACCGCGACATAGATCATAAAATGCGGCGGCGGCGGATTGCCGCCAAACCACTCCGGATTTATTTGATACAGGCCGCCTGCGGGAGCGGGACCGCCATCGGTCGAATATTCGCGATAGTCCATGCCGGGTGCTCCGCCACCGCCGGCTTTAAAATCCCAGCCGAACACCGTCTCGTAAAACGCCTGACATTTATCGACGTCATTACTGGCGATCTCGGTCCAGACAAAGGCCCCTTCTTTTGGTAACGGCCAGCCCGCCATTTCACTTGCTTCCTGTGCCATAAAAGTCTCTCCTTTTTTTGATTGTATAAGCCTAACCACCGAATATCATTTTATACGCAAGCTGCCATAATTTAGTTTACATAGGCCCCCAGGAGTTAGGTAAATCTAACTTGCTGAATTTAGTTGATCTTGTCATTTATTTGTCGTTAAATATCTGAATAAAAATCCATCTTTTCGGACATTACATCTCATATGGATTTTGTAACTCATCAAAAACACTCATTTTATCCTCTGTAAGATAAAAGGCACGTTTCTTGCGTCTATAATTGTATATTTACCTCAATTTTACAGTCTTAATTTAACCAAAACAGTCGACTGGAGGATTTTTCACAATGAGAAAATTTCAATTATTGATGCTGGCGGGTTTTTTATTGAGTTGTATTAGTTTTTCTTTAGCTCAATCAAGTACGGCTTCCTTATCGGGGACGGTAACTGATCAAAATCAAGCCGTAATTGCCAGTGCAACGGTCACAGCACGCAATCTTGACACTGGCTTTTCGCGGACTGCACAAACAGATCGAGAGGGCCGTTTTGGTTTTGCAAATTTGCCCATCGGCTCATACGAGGTCACGATAGAGGCGGCAAACTTTGGCAAGCATGTTCAGAAAGGCATTACGCTTGTTGTCAATCAAGATGCTGTTATTGACGCAACATTAAAAGCAGGCGGCCTACAGGAGGTAGTTACCGTTACAGAAAATGTCTCGGTGTTAAATACGACGACCGCAGAGGTTAGCACTCGTTTTGACGAGCGGCGTTTATCTGAACTGCCGATTGCCACTAACCGAAATGTTTTCAACGTATTGCTGTCAGTGCCCGGCATCAGCCAGCTCGGAAGCGGACAAACCGGATTTGCCGCTGGAATTAGCTTTTCCGCCAATGGCGGCCGGTTACGTTCAAACAATTTTATGCTTGATGGTCAGGACATAAATGATCCAAGCGTTTCAGGCGGACAACTTGGTTTGAACAATCCCGATGCAATTCAGGAAGTTCGAATCATCACCAATCAATTTTTAGCTGAAAATGGACGAAATTCCAGCTCCGTTGTGAATTTTATTGGTAAGTCAGGAACCAATAATTTTCACGGCTCTGTTTTTTGGTTTCACAACAATAAAAAACTGAACGCTTGTAGTAATCAGGAAAAAGCGTCGGGCAGCTGTAATCCGAATGCAACCGATCCGGCGAAACGGGTTGCGCCTTTTCGGCTTGAGAATCAAATCGGTTTTACTTTCGGCGGCCCGTTGCATTTGCCGTGGTTTGGCGAAGGCACACCATATTTCAGAAACGGAAAAGATAAAACTTTTTTCTTCAGTGATTATCAGCGCTGGACTGACCGTGCATTAGGATCAGGTTTCACTTTGAATGGAGCACCGACCGCAGCCGGCCGGCAGATCCTCCAGACTGTGGTGGGAAATCGCCCGCAAATTCAGGCGCTATTGAGATTTGTTCAACCAGGAACAGCAAATGGTTCGAATGCCAATTTTACTGTTGCCGGAACCACTTATACCGTTCCGCTCGGCAACCTGACGGGTTCTTCGGCTTTTACTTTTAATGACGACCAGGGATCCTTCCGGATCGATCACAAAATAAACGCGAGTAACTTTATCTATGGCCGTTAT
>JAYVDQ010000451.1:0-3328 GCA_043749325.1 Chloracidobacterium sp.
CTAAGCATCCGCTCGATCATATCCGAACCACTTAAGATCCATAAAGTAGGTGACAGACGCCTTCAAAATTTCAAAGTCGAACAGTTGCTCCAAAAGGTCGGCCTCGACCCGAAATACGCCGACCGGTATCCGCACGAATTCTCCGGCGGCCAGCGTCAGCGTATTGGCATCGCCAGGGCGTTGGCACTCAATCCAAAACTCATCATCTGCGACGAACCGGTCTCCGCCCTCGACGTATCGGTCCAGGCCCAGGTCATAAATCTGCTCCAGGAATTGCAGGATGAATTTGGTTTAACATATCTGTTTATCTCGCATGGCTTGGCTGTCGTCGAGCATATCTCCGACCGGGTCGCGGTAATGTATTTGGGAAAGATCGTCGAGATCTGCGAGGGCCGCGAATTGTACGAATCGCCGCTGCATCCTTATACACAAGCTTTACTATCGGCGATCCCACTCCCCGATCCGACGCAGAAACGGGAGCGAATTGTCCTCACCGGTGACGTTCCAACACCGATAAATCCGCCGTCCGGCTGCCGGTTTCGCACCCGGTGTCCGATCGCTATCGAGGCGTGTGCCGCCATCGAACCCGAATTACGCGAGATCAAACCCGGTCATTTCGCGGCGTGTATTCGTGTCGATGGGTACAATGACGGCCATGCTCAGTAAAAAGTTGAAACGGTGCCATCAGAAATAGCGTAGTATGGCTTGTAACAGAATTTATAATCTAATTTAATGCCGGCAGTTTTGGCGTATTTGTTGAAATAAGGAGAAACCATCATGGATGAAATCAACGCAGCCGAATTACCCCCGCCTCCCCCCGAAAAGCCCGTTGTGCCGGCCGAAGAGCCGCGAATGTCGGAAATTGCGGCGATAGGAAATGTCTTTATCGAACCGGGAAATGTTTTTGACGATATGCGCCGCAAACCACGATTTATCATCGCCGGCATTTTGGTGTTGCTTTTTATCTCGGTGTTTCAAGTAGCATTCGTTGAGAAATTTGGCATGGATAAGATCGTCCGTGCGCGGATCGAATCCAGCAAGCGCACACAGGACCTCGATAAAGATCAGAAAGAAAAGATCATCGAGCAACAGTCCGGGCCTATCGTTAAATACATTACTTTTGTCGCGACGCCAGTCGTAATAATAATCGTCTTTCTACTGGGCGGATTGATCTATTGGTTAGGCTCCAACGCAATGGGCGGGACCGCTAAATTTCTCGGCGGCGTGTCGGTCTGGGTCTATTCCAGCGTACCTCCGGCCCTCGTGTTTACGTTGGGCAATCTTATCGTGCTCTTCTTAAAATCGCCGGACGACATAGACCTTGCCACCAGCCAGGGCGGGCTTTTGAAAGCGAATCTTGGCTTTCTCGTTGATCCAAAAATAATGCCCGCGATAGCCGCATTGCTCGGATCGTTTGACCTGTTCGCGATATGGGGCTGGATACTCGCCGCCATCGGGCTACAGCGAATAGCAAAGATCTCGTCCGGTGCCGCGTGGGCCGTGGTACTGATGCTCGGTCTCCTGGGCGTCGCGGCCAAGGTGGTCGCCGCTATGTTTTTCTAGGCCTATTCGTATCTTAAGGATTCGATCGGATCTAATCGGGCTGCTTTCCACGCGGGGAACAGCCCGAAAATTATGCCTATCCCGACGCTTGCGGCAAATCCCGCGATCGGAGCCCAAAGCGGCACATAGGATGGGAACACGAGCCTGATCAGAAAAGTGAGCAGCCAACCGATCAGCAACCCCACAACCCCGCCAAAACCGGTCAGCGTCGCCGCTTCGATCAGAAACTGAAGCAGAATATCGCTTTGCTTAGCACCGATAGCTTTGCGAATGCCTATCTCGCGTGTGCGCTCGGTGACCGACACGAGCATTATATTCATCACGCCGATACCGCCGATCATCAGGCCGACGGACGAAATAACAACCATCGCGAGGAAAACGCCGCCGGTGATCGCCTTAAATTGATCGATCAGGCTTGCGGCGGTCTCCATTGAAAAATTATTCTTTTCGCCAAATTTCGCGCCGCGCCGTACCCTAAGAAGATCCTGAACGTCGTCTTTTGCCTGTTCAAGCTGGCTCTCCCTGGCGACCGCCAGAATGAAGAGGTCGGTGGCGTTTGGTTTCAGCTTTAGAGCGGTGTTCAATGGCATATAAATGACGTTCGATTGGTTGTTATTGCCGCCGCCACCGCCGAATAGCTGCTCGCGTTTCCTAAGCAAGCCGATTATGCGGTACTCGTTTCCACCTACGTCGATGGTTTGTCCCAGCGGCGATTCGTATGGGAAATATGTCTCGCGAATGAAATCGCCGACCACGCAAACCTGCTCTTTCGCCTCATTTTCCGCTGCCGAAAACCATCGGCCATCGACCAGTATTTCACCCGGTGCCTTATCCGCATCCGGTGTTGTACCTTGCAGTTGGACCGACGAAGACGTCTTTCCGTTCTTGCCTGTTACGTTTAATTTTTGGCCAAAAAAGTTGTTTGAAATATCGAGATACGGCACCGCAACCTCGATGCTTCGCAAGCTGCCGATCGCCGCGGCATCATCGGTCGTCAAAGGCTTTCGCATGCGTTCCTCGCGTGTCGGGGCAGTCGTATGAATACCGATATCCATTTTGTACAGAAAGATGGACCGCGTTCCGAACGATTCGACCTGCTTTTCGACAGCGACGTTTATACCGCTGATAAGCGATGAGATCAGCATCACCGTAATAACGCCGACCACGACACCGATGATCGTCAAAAAGGAGCGCAGCTTATGGCCGCGGATCGTGTCGAACGCCATCTTAAAATTTTCGTAAAATGCACCCGTGATGAGATTCATCAGTTTTAATCCGCCCTCAATGCCTCGATCGGATCAAGTCTTGCCGCTTTCCACGCCGGAAACAAACCCGCCAAAATTCCGACACCGCCTGAAATGGCGATCGCGAATAAAGCCGACCAGATAGGTATACGCGTTTGAAAAACAAATGCCGTTATCAAAAAGCCCAAAAGCTCCGCAATTATTAGTCCTATTGTCCCGCCTATTGCCGAAAGTGTCGCGGATTCCATAAGGAATTGCTTTAAAATATCTCCCTGCCTGGCTCCGAGACTCTTGCGAATGCCTATTTCTTTGGTTCTCTCTGTTACCGACACGAGCATGATATTCATAATAACGATCGCTCCAACGAGAAGGGCGATTGTGGGAACGGCAATGATCACGACAAAGATGGGCCCCAAAATGCTATCACGCAGTTTGGCGATCGCGTCTGGCGTTAGGATCCCGAACGAATCCTTTTCTCCGAATGGTATTTTTCTCTTGATCCGCATGAGCGTCCGGACTTC
>JAYVDQ010000452.1:0-2332 GCA_043749325.1 Chloracidobacterium sp.
TGTGTCGTTACGCCAGTAAATCTGCACCTGCACGTTGGCTTTATCGGATTGGGGAAGTTCGCATTTCCCGATCTTAAAGGTCTTAGGAAACTCTTCCGATGCCGTGAAATAATCCGTCGATCCAGCTGATACTGACAGCGTTTTGTATAAATCACTCGTGAGAAACCGCTCACGAGCCTTCAAATTCTCCGCCGTCGGATGCATATCGTTGCCAAAATGAAAGGAGTAAAACTGTTTCACCGCGTCACGTGCCTGCGTGCATTCGGGTTTTTCAAGACTCGGAACACTGCACCCTGCAATGATGAGTGCACAATGCACAATGCACAATTGAAGGAGACGATTCTTAATTTTGCATTGTGCTTTATACATTTTGCGTTGTTAAAGCACTTTCGGGACCTGAAAATGCCCTGCCACCGCTGACGGGGCTTCGCTAAGAGCGGCCTTTTGACCGAGCGAATCAATGACGGAATCCTCGCGGATAGCTTTCGTTCCCTCGCCTTCGGCAGTCAAACCGCCGAGCATTGGTTCGATATTATCGGTGTCGAGTTCGTTTAATTGCTCGACGTATTTGACGATATCCGACATCTGCGGCGTGTAAAGAACTACTTCCTCGTCCGAGATCTCGAGATGCGCGAGCTTTGCTATTTTTTTTACGTCCATATTTTTCTAAGTGAAAAGGTGAAAAAGTCGAAAAGGGAAAAAGTCAGAAATTTACTACTCGACCTGCTTTTTCATATTTTCACTCTTAACCGTTTCCACTTTCTCGTTGTTTTGCCAAATAACTATTGGCCGCACTCAAAAATTGTTTCCGCAGATCTTCATCAGCTATCGCTTCGGCCGCGGCCAAGAGTGACGGGGATGTTTTTAGCGAGTGATTTTCGGGGACAATAGCCGGCGTACCGGATCTGCGGCCCGCACTCACCATTTTTTTGTTTATCCGAAATTCAATGTACTTTACCGTTCCCTGATCCAGCAATCCGTTTAGCTTGGCGAGCATTTGCGGGCTCAAATCCTCAAGATGCCGCTGCCATGTCTCGTCCGCAACCGCGAGGACGAGCCGATTTTCAAAAAACTCGATGGGACCGGTTCGCTCGCCTAACAGTTCGCCCGCGCATCTTTGCCATGCGGCGAAAACGACTGCTTGGGTAATGTCCTCGTTCGAGCCTAACCCACTTAACGCAGCGGGAATTGCACCAAAAAGCTGCTCCATTTGTTATCTTCCGCCAATCAACTATCATTTTAGACGAGATTTCGCCGAAACGCGAAAACCAAATAAATGATGATATATCTACCAAAATTGGTGCTTGCTTCGCGCAGCCCGCGACGTTCCGAGATACTCAACTCGGTCGGATGGGAATTTACGAAGCACGTCGCGGACATTGACGAAACCGAGCTCGAAGGCGAGCGGCCCGATGATTACGTTCTCCGCCTCGCGTGTGAAAAGGCAGAAGCCGTCGCCGCGAGTTTTCCGAACAAGATCGTCCTAGGGGCCGATACGACAGTAGTTATAGATAGTCAGATCATCGGCAAACCGATTGATCTAGCGGACGCGCGGCGAATGCTGACGATGCTGGCTGGAAACTGGCACGAGGTCCTGACCGGCGTTGCCGTCGTCGAAAAGGGCCAAATTCGCTCTGCAATTCAGCGGACGCGGGTCAAATTTGCGCCAATGAACGATGCCGAGATCGCGTTTCTAGCGGAACGCGGCGATCCGCTAGATAAAGCCGGAGCGTATGCCGTTCAGGCTCAGGCGGCGTTATTTATCGAGGGCATCGAGGGCGACTACTGGAACGTCGTCGGCCTGCCGGTTAAATTGGTTTACGAGCTCGTAATGAAAAAGCCCGGCGTTTAGGCCGGGCTTCGAAGGTTTACAGGATTTTATCGATCGCCTTTGAGATCTGGATCGTCATATCGTATTTAGGGTCGGTAGAAATGCCGCCGAATGGCTCACCGACGCGTAGACCGTTTTTGTCTAGGATCACAAATGACGGGACCTGGTCGATGTCATACTTTTTGAGCGTGACCGAGCCGTCCGAATCGCGAAGTACCGGTATATTGAGCTTATTCGTGAATGCAAATTTACGAATATCCTCGGCGGTCATACAATTCTTCGATTTCGTATTGGTCGAATCGGTCGCGACGAAGTAAAAAACTACATTCTTGCCGGAATATTTTTTAGCCAGGTTGCTGGTATACTCGGCTTGCTTTGCCGAAAGCGGCAGCCACGCGGCACCGATAGCCAAAACAACGACCTTGCCTTTTTGATTGTCGAGATCGACCCGTCCGCCGTCCAACGTTGTCAAAACAGTCTGCGCAGCGCCTGCGGCCGTAA